>JAAZAR010000164.1 GCA_012514235.1 Actinomycetota bacterium | reverse complement strand
GGGCTGGTGCTGATGAACCGCTTACCAGCCCGACGTGGACCCGGACACCCGCGAGGTCGTGTCGAGCATCGAGCTGAGCAGCGGCTGGGAACTGCGCCTGCCGCTGCGCTGGACGGCGATCCTGCGCTCCCAGCTGCCGGCCGAGACCTCGCTCGCGGTGACCACGGGGGTGTGGAGCGGCGCCGACGCGGCGAAAGCCCTGCTCGTCGGCGCCGACGTCGCGATGATGACCTCGGCCGTGCTCAAACACGGGCCGGAGCACTTCTGCACCGTCGAGCGCGACCTCGTCCGCTGGCTCGACGACAACGAGTACATCTCCGTCGCCGAAGTGCGCGGCAGCGTCAGCTACGGCGCCACGGACGACCCCAGCGCCTTCGAGCGCGCCAACTACCTGCGGACGCTGCACTCCTGGACGGCGCCGCACCGGCTCACACCCAGGTCGCCCTCAGGAGACTGAGTGAGGCGCCGGGGCCGCGAGGCCGTGACCCGGCGACTCCGCGCGCTCGGGTCCACTGCCCGCCGCCGCTCGTCCGCCACGCGACAGCGTGAGTGCGGCGCGGTCGGGTATGCGCAAGAGAGACACCGAGTTCCCATCCCTCTTGAGCACCTGGAGCGCATCGCATGATCCCCGTGACACGACAGGACCTCGAGCTGCTCGACGCGTACTGGCGGGCGGCCAACTACCTCTCCGTGGGCCAGATCTACCTGCTGGACAACCCGCTCCTGCGAGAGCCGCTGCTCCCCGAGCACGTCAAGCCACGGCTGCTCGGGCACTGGGGCACCTCCCCCGGACTGAACCTCATCTACGCCCACCTGAACCGCGCGATCCGGCGGTGGGACCTGGACGCCATGTACGTGACCGGGCCCGGTCACGGCGGCCCGGCCCTCGTCGCCAACGCCTATCTCGAGGGTACCTACAGCGAGGTCTACCCCGACGTGAGCCGCGACGCGGACGGCATGCGCCTCCTGTTCCGACAGTTCTCGTTCCCAGGAGGCGTGCCCAGCCACGTGGCGCCCGAGACGCCGGGCTCGATCAACGAGGGCGGCGAGCTCGGCTACTCGCTGGCGCACGCGTACGGCGCCGCCTTCGACAACCACGGCCTGCTCGTCGTCTGCGTGGTCGGGGACGGAGAGGCGGAGACCGGCACCCTCGCGGCAAGCTGGCACTCCGCCAAGTTCGTCGACCCGGCGCGTGACGGAGCGGTGCTGCCGATCCTCCACCTGAACGGCTACAAGATCGCCAACCCGACCGTGCTCGCGCGCATCCCCGAAGACGAGCTCGCGATGCTCTTCGAGGGGCACGGCTACAAGGTCCACTTCGTCAGCGGCGACGAGCCGATGGACGTGCATCGCCAGTTCGCCGAGGTGCTGGACGAGGTGGTGCACGAGATCGACCAGATCCAGAGCCGCGCCCGCGAGGAGCGTGAGGGCGGCGGGCGTGAGGCCGGCGGGCCCGCCGGCGAAGCCTCGCGGGCTCGGCCGCGCTGGCCGATGATCGTGCTGCGCACGCCCAAGGGCTGGACCGGCCCGAAGGAGGTCGACGGCCTCCCCACCGAGGGCACGTGGCGCTCGCACCAGGTGCCGCTCACCGATGTCCGCGAGGACCCGGCCAAGCTCGGGCAGCTCGAGGAATGGCTGCGGAGCTACCGGCCCGAGGAGCTCTTCGACGAGGACGGCGCGCTCGTGCCGGAGATGCGGGCGCTGGCGCCGAAGGCCCACCGGCGCATGAGCGCCAACGCACACGCCAACGGCGGCATCCTGCTGCGCGACCTGAGGCTGCCCGACTACCGCGACTACGCGGTGGACGTGCCGCTGCCGGGGCGCAGCCGCAGCGAGCCCACGCGCGTGCTCGGCCGCTACCTGCGGGACGTGGTCAGGCGCAACCCGGAGAACTTCCGCCTGTTCGGCCCGGATGAGACGGCGTCCAACCGGCTGGGCGCGGTGTTCGAGGCGACCGACCGCGCCTGGGACGCCGCCGTCGTCCCGACGGACGAGGACCTCTCGCCGGACGGTCGCGTCATGGAGATCCTCTCCGAGCAGGTCCTCGAGGGTTGGCTCGAGGGCTACCTGCTCACGGGTCGGCACGGCCTCTTCAACAGCTACGAGGCGTTCACGCACATCGTCGTCTCGATGTTCAACCAGCACGCCAAGTGGCTCAAGGTCTCGCGCCAGATCCCCTGGCGACGCCCGGTGTCGTCGCTCAACTACCTGCTGAGCTCGCACGTGTGGCGGCAGGACCACAACGGCTTCTCGCACCAGGACCCGGGCTTCATCGACAACGTGGTGAACAAGAAGTCGGAGATCGTCCGCGTCTACCTGCCGCCGGATTCCAACACCCTGCTCTCCATCGCCGACCACGCGCTCCGCAGCAAGGACCTCGTCAACGTCATCATCGCGGGCAAGAACATGGAACTGGACTGGCTCTCCATGGAGGAGGCGGAGTCTCACTGCGTGCGGGGCATCGGGATCTGGGACTGGGCCAGCAACGATCACGGCGAGGAACCGGACGTGGTGATGGCGGCCGCTGGCGACGTGCCGACGCTGGAGGCGCTCGCGGCGGTCGACCTGCTGCACCAGTACTTCCCGGAGCTCAAGGTGCGGTTCGTCAACGTGGTGGACCTCATGCGGCTGCAGCCGCGCTCGGAGCATCCTCACGGGCTGAGCGACGTGGAGTTCGACTCCATGTTCACCACGTCGCGGCCCGTCGTCGTCGCCTTCCACGGCTACCCGTGGCTCATCCACCGGCTGGCGTACCGGCGCACGAACCACCGAAACATGCACGTGCGCGGCTACAAGGAGGAGGGCACGACGACGACCCCGTTCGACATGGTCATGCTCAACGACCTCGACCGGTTCCACCTGGTGATCGACGTGATCGACCGCGTGCCGGGGCTGCTGTCGCGAGCCGGTCACGTGCGTCAGCTGATGCGTGACCGGCGGCTCGCCTGCCGGGACTACGCGCGCCGTCACGGGGAGGACCCGCCGGACATCGCCGGCTGGACGTGGCCGTACGGGCGCCAGGGGGACGTCCGGCCGCAGGAGCCGCCCGCCGAGACGCGGGTGCGGGCGGCCTGACCGGCCGGCGGAGCGAGCGATGCGTGTCCTCGTCGTGAACGCGGGCTCGAGCAGTCTCAAGCTGCGCGTGCTGGGGGCGACCGACCAGCTCGAGCTGTCGCAGGACCTGCGCACGGTGCACGGCCGTCCCGATCCGGCGGCGCTACGGCGCGCGCTGGACGCCGCCGGCGCCGTGGACGCGGTCGGTCACCGCATCGTCCACGGCGGCACGCAGTTCCGGGCGCCCGTCCTCGTCGACCAGTCGGTGACGGCGCGCCTGCGGGCCCTCACCGACCTCGCGCCCCTGCACCAGCCCAAGTCGCTGGCGGCACTCGAGGCGGTGAGCGCCGCGCTGCCCGGCGTCCCGGCGGTGGCCTGTTTCGACACCGCCTTCCACGCAGGGCTGCCGCCGGAGGCGACCACGTACGCCCTGCCGCCGGAGTGGCGCCGGCGCTGGAACCTGCGCCGCTACGGCTTCCACGGTCTCTCGCACGCCTGGGCGGCGCGCCGCGCCGCCGAGCTGACCGGCCGGTCTGCCTCCGGCTTCCGCGTCGTGACCGCTCATCTGGGTGCCGGCGCGTCGCTGGCGGCGGTCCGCGACGGATGCTCGGTGGACACAACCATGGGGTTCACGCCCCTCGAGGGACTGGTCATGGCTACACGCTCGGGCAGCGTGGATCCGGGGCTCGTGCTGTGGCTGCAGGAACACGTCGGCACGCCGCCCGAGGAACTGGCGGCGACGCTCGAGCACCGCTCAGGCCTCCTGGGCTTGGCCGGTACTGCCGACATGCGGGACGTCCTGATCGCGGCGGGCGAGCGGGCCGACGACGGGGCCGACAGCTCCGGACCGACGACGACGGTGCCGCCGGCCGACGCCCGTCTGGCACTCGGCGTGTACGTACACCGGCTGCGCGGCGCCGTGGCCGCCATGGCCGCTGCGCTCGGCGGCCTGGACGCGCTCGTCTTCACGGGCGGGGTCGGCGAGAACGCGCCGGAGGTGCGCCGACTCGTCGCCGACGGGCTCGCCTTTCTCGGCATCGCGGTGGATCCGGGTCGGAACGCCGGTGCGGGCGGCACCGGTACGGCGACGGCAGCCATCCGCGACGCGGCAGAACCCGGCGCGAATGATCTCGACATCGGCGTCCGGGGGGCGCCCGTTCGGGTCTTCGTGGTCGAGTCGCGTGAGGACCTGGAGATCGCACGCTCGGTGCGCGGCATCCTGGACCCCGGGCGCCGGTCGGATCCTCCGCTGGAGTGCGAGCCCGCGGCGTGAGCCCGGACGCGCGGAAGGGCCGGCCGGCGTCACGCCGGCCGGCCCTTCCGTCACTTCTGTCGCTCGACGGCCCCTCTTGCGGGCCGCTCGTCCGCCCGCCGCGTGGGACGCTCACGCGGCCACGGTGCCGCGCCAGTCGCCGGTCTCTTCGCCTCGACTCTCGATGAACTGCTTGAAGCGCTCGAGGTCGCCCCTCACCCGGCGGTCGACCACGCCCAGCGCGTCACCCGCCTTCTCCAGCATGCCCTGCGGCTCGTAGTCCATGCGCAGGTGGATCTTGCACACGGTGTCGCCGAGGCTCTGGAAGGTCACGACGCCGCCGTTGGCCTCGCCGCTGATGCTGGACCAGGCGATGCGCTGATCGGGGATCTGCTCCACGATCTCGGCGTCCCATTCCTTCGTCTCTCCGCCGATCTCGGCCACCCAGTGCAGTCTGCGGTCGTCGAGCTGGTGGACGGAGCGTACGTTCTCCATGAACTGCGGGAAGCTCTCGAACTGCGTCCACTGGTTGTACGCGGTGGTCACGTCTACGTTCACGTCGATGGATGATTCCACGGTCGACATGGAAGCCGTCCTCCCAGTCCGCTTTCGGTACCCTTTGGGTCTTCCCGGCGACTCCCGGCGCACACCGGCATCCGTGGACCGGGAGGGAGCCGTGCCTAAGGGCGCCCGGCCGGTCCGCTCCGGCTCAGGCGTGCGCCGGGACGTCGAAGGTGGTCCACTCGCGCCCGCCGGGGACGCGACAGAGCACGTGCCGCGAGACGTTGAGGACCCGCACGCCGCCCTCGGTGAAGCCCTCGAGACGACCCCCGTGCGCGTGGCCGTGGATTGCCACCTCCGCTCCGCGGCGGTCCAGCACCTCCCCGAGCAGCGAGTCGCCGAGGAAGGGGAAGATGTACGAAGGCTCGCCCTCGAGCGTGGAGGGGATGGGCGAGTAGTGGAGCAGCGCCACCCGGTGCGCCGACTCGAGGCTCGCCAAGGCGTGGTCGAGGGCGGCCGCCTCCCGGACCGACACGTTGACGAACTCCTTGATCGCGGCCTCGCCGAACGGCGCGAGCCGGTGAGGCGCGAACCCGACGCCGAAGCCCTTGACGCCGGCGAACCCGACGCCGTCGTACTCCCACGTCGTGCCGTCCAGGACATGCACGCCCACCCCGGTCAGCAGGGCCGCGAGCCGGGGGGCGAGACCGCTCTCGTGGTCGTGGTTGCCGAGCACCGCCACGACGGGGATCGGGACCTGGACGAGGGCCTCCGCGAGGGCCTTGCCCTCGTCCAGCTCACCGAGGTTGGTGAGGTCGCCGCCGAGAGCCAGGACGTCGGCCGCGTCGCCGACGCCCTCGAGCAGCCGGTTCATCTCGTGCGTCCCGTTGACGCCGCAGTGCAGGTCGGCGACGGCGGCCACTCTCAAAGGGATCTCCCCGAGCGGTCGAGGAGCGGCGGATGCGAGCCTCCGTCGCGGTACCCCCACTCCGCGACGTCGACCTGGAAGGCTTCCGGGTCGAGCACCGTCCCCCTGAAGGCGCGGGCTCCGAGCAGCGCGGGCGTGGTCTGCACGCGCTCGAAGGCGCGCTCCATGAGTGCCTGCGGCAGCCAGTCACGGTGCATCGGGTAGACGAAAGCGAAGAGGACGAGGTGCCAGAGCAGGATCTCCTCGTCCCCGTCCAGCAGGTCGACGAGCCGCGGCCAGTCCAGCTCTCCCTGAAGGGCGCGGATGATGTGCAGGATGTCCGCGCCGTCGAACCGGTCGCGGTTGCCGATGTACGCCTTCGTCGCGATCGTCTCTTCCGGCCCCAGCAGTCGTGTGGGCACGCCGAGGAAGCGTGCCGCGACCGACGTCTCCAGCCACTCGTCCGTGATCCGCAGCCTGGTCACGTGTCGCACGGCGAAGAGGATGTCGAGGAGATGGGGCGGTCTGTGCACCTTGGCCAGCCAGTGCGGGTTGCGCACCTCGGTGTCGAAGCCGACGGCCGCGAACGCGTCCAGCACGGTGCGGACGTCGTCAGGCCTCACGAAGACGTCCAGGTCCTTGCTGTCGCGCCAGACGTTCGTGTAGCCGTAGTGGGCGTACGCGCCGCCCAGCGCGTATGGCACGCCGGTCCCACGCAGGATCTCGAGCCACTGCCTGAAAAGTCCGGCCTCGACTGGAGCAAGGTACAGCGGACGCCGCACGACGTGACCGCGGAACGAGAGTTCGAGGTCGCCGGCGGTCTCGTACTGTGGTGCGGGCAGGCTGTTCATTGACTATCAGTAGCCCCTTTCCACGCCCCCCTCTGCCTCACACGTCGAGGCGTGCGCGGTGGCGCCTCGCGGAGGTCGCTGGTGGGCCTCCTCTCCGCGTGAGTGCGGCGGCGAGCGCTGCGCCGCTCGCCGCCGCCGGCTCGGTCGGAGCGGATCTCAGGTCAGGCAGTGGCCGTCGCTGCAGTCCTCACGCCGCACCACAGTGGTACGTCCCGGGTACCAGGACCCGACGGACGACCAGAAGACGAGCGAGAGGACGAGGCCGACGACACCGACGATCATCAGGATCAACCCGACGGTCTGGATGCTGATGCCGGATGCGGTCGCAGTGACCGCGTAGCGCAGAATGGCGCCGAGGGCGATCAGGAAGATGCTCGTGCCGATGCCCATGCGGACCTCCGAAGATGGCGATGAACCGGACAACCCGGCGATGAGGGACGTGTTCCCGCCCCCCAAGGGGCGAAACGGCGCCGGCGCCCGGAGCGGTGGAGCTTGTGGGTCGCCGGCCCGTCACGCGGCCCGGTGTGCGGTCACGCCGCCTGGCTCTCGCCGGGCTCCCGCGAGAGCTTCTCCCTGACGTCGTGGACGACGACGTTGGCCCTGGACGCACCCTGGTCCACGGCTTGCGATACGGTGCGTCGCGCTCTCGGCCAGGCGACGGCGATGCCGGCGACGATGGCGGCGATCACGAGGCCGGTGCCGATGAGCAGGTTGCGCAGCACATGTCTCGGTCGCACGTCGCCGCGAACGCGGTCCGCGCTGCTTTGCACGGAGTCCATCATCGTGCGCAGGTCGCGGCGCAGTCTCTTGTCCGAGCGCAGGTGGTTCAGCAGGTTGTTGGCGGAGCGGATGAAGTCGGCCACGTCGTCGCGCAGGTCCTCATCCGTGGCGATGCGCCGCACGTATGGAGCGGTGCTGGCCGCCATGCCCCCTACCTTGCCGATGGTCTTGATCCTTCCGGTCATAGCCATAGTCCCCCACCATCCTCCCGTGAGCGCGGGTTGCTGATAGGTGAGGTCTTCCCGGAGCCCTCGCCCGTTGACAGTTGGAGCGACGCCCTGTGTGCGGGCGTTCCGCTTCAGGGCAGAGGGCGGGCGATGTCGGGCGGGCGATCGCGGCGGAGGCCGGCGCACGCTGCGCCGGCCGGGCCCTACTCCTGCGCGAGGCGATGCAGCTGGTCGAAGCTGAGGATCTCGATGAGGCGGTGGTCGCCGCTCATGCGGATCACCTGCGCCCGCTTGAACCGGTCGAAGGTCCGGCTGAGCGTCTCGGGCACCGTGCCCAGGCGTGCGGCCAGCTCGCGCTTGGTCACCGGCAGCCGGATGACCCGGGGCACCTCCGGGGTCGCGCTGCCGGTCGCAGCCGGCTCCAGCTGCTCGTCGGCGCGCGCCAGAAGGTACCTGGCGAGGCGCGCGGGCACCGGCAGCAGCAGTTCCTCCACCCGTCGATTGAGCAGTCCGAGCAGCTCGGCCATGGCCGCCAGGAGGTCGACGGCGAGGCGCGGCTCGGCGAGCAGCAGGGTCAGCATCCGCTGCTTGTCGAAGCGGTAGAGGAGGCACTCCGTGAGCGTCTCGGTGCTCGCCGGATACGTGTCGTGGAACAGCGCCGCCTCGGCGAAGCTCTGGCCGGGCTCGACGTGCCGGATGGTCGCCGTGCGGCCGTCCCGCAGCAGCTTGAACACCTTGAGACGGCCCTCGGCGAGCAGGTAGAAGGCGTCGGTCGCGTCGCCCTGCAGGAAGAGGGTCTCTTCCGCCCCCATGCGCCGCGACTGCGCGACCTCGGCGAGACGATGCAGCTGGGCGTCGTCGAGGTGGCCGAAGAGCTCGGCCCTGCGGAGATCGGCCAGCGTCTGGTCTTCGACGGTCATGCCCGGGAGTATACGCGACGGTCATCCGGACGACGGCGGCCGAAGCTGCGAAGTGCGCTCGGCCGCCGTCACCGCCCGGCTCGGCGGCCGCAGGCAGGCCGAGCCGGGCGGTGACGCGCGCTCACCTCTTTGGCGACGTGAACGACCAGTACTCCGAGAGGACGAGCCCGAGGGAGCCGCCCGTGAAGGTGTCGCACGTGGCTGCCGGCATCTGGACGGCCAGCGGCAGCGCCGTCCGCATGGTCGCGCGCGGGATGAGCGGCAGGTCCGTGTCCTTCTGCACCACGAGGCGCAGGTCGTCCTGGTTGCCGAAGTAGAAATCGTGGAAGGCGGCCTTGTCGGCGGGCGAGACCGTCTCGAGGTAGTCGACCATCGTGGCAGCCGTCGGGTCCACCGGGATCCAGCCGTAGCCGGGCAGGTAGAACTCGGCCCAGAAGTGCCCCGAGGGCGTACCCCTGAACGTCTGGAACCCTCCGGTCGTGCGCGCCGGGATACCGAGCGAGCGGCAGAGTGCGACGAAGTACATGGCCTGAGCTCCGCAGTCGCCGTACTTGCGCTGGTGCACGTACACCGATTCGGCCTGCCCGCGAGGCCACAGGGCGGCGTGCGGCATCAGGCTGTACTTCACGTCGTCCAGGATGTAGCGGTACAGGCGGCGAGCCTGGTAGTAGGGATTCTTCGCGCTGCCCGCCACCCGCTTCGCTGTCCTGCGGATGGCCGGCGTGATGCGCGTGTTGCCTCGCGACGCCGTGTAGCGGCGGTAATACGGGGCGCCGGTGTCGTAAGGGCCGATCGCGGACGGGCGGATCTTGAAGTACTGGGCGGAGTGGGTGTAGCGGACGTTGAAGGAGAGCCGCAGGTCGGTGTCCAGCTGCCCGAGCGGAACGCGGAACGTGACCAGGCCAATCTGGTCGGCGATGCTCGGCGGGCGGTCTACCAGGGTCGCGGGATCCATGTTTGTGATGCGTACGTCCGACTGTGGGCCGCCGATGATGGGCACAGGCAGCCAGGCGCGCAGACTGCCCGTCGCGGGAAGCACGGAGCGCGGCACGGCGAGCGTCTGCCTGAACTCGTACATGCGCGGCTCGGCGTAGGGCTGCCAGGCGGGGGCCGCGGCTTCTGCCTCGAGATACGGCCGGAGCGTGCCGTACACCTGCTCGTAGCTGGCGACGTGGTCCGGCAGCGACTGGAAGAGTCCGACGTCGCGGAACGCGAGGTTGAGCGGGACTTCGTAGAAGTAGTGCTTCACGCCGTCCCAGCGGAGCGACTCCGTGCTCGGCAGGTCGAGCCAGGCGGCGCGCTGGTCCGCGGGCACCGTCGGGTACATCTCCGCCAGCGCCTCGAGCATGTCGGCGCGCGTGGCGCTGTAGGTGCCGGTGATCAGGTAGATGTCCTGCAAAGCGGTGAGGCAGGCGCGGGCCGGGGTGCGACGGCCGGCCTTGAGGTACGACGCCCTCGCCCGCTCGTACAGGGCGGAGGCGCGCGTGTACATGCGGGCCGCTCGTGCCTTGCGGGCGGCCGCATGCAGGGCACGCGCCCGGACGAGAGGCGCCGCCCTCTTGACGCCGGCGGCCCGCCCGGCGCTCGCGACCGTCGTCATCGCCGCCCGGTCGGCTCCCAGCGTCTGCCGGGCGGCCTCGAGGTCGGGCGCTGTCCCGACACCCAGCGCCGGGGCCTGACCGGCGCCGGCGGCCAGGCCGAGCAGGCAGGTCGCCAGCAGCACCCCGAGCGCGACGATCGTGCGCCGCGTCCGTACGTCCGGAGCCGTCCTCCACGCTTCCGGTCGTGTTGCCATCATCATACCCTCCCTGTCGTTGCCTGGTCTTGTTGTATCGGCGCGACGCGGCCGCGACTTGACCTTTCGGCGAGACGTCGACTACCATGCGCGGCGCTTGAGGGTGCCCGCGAGGGCCTCGAGGGAAGCCGGTGGAAGACCGGCGCGGACCCGCCGCTGTGACCGGGGACGACGGCCGCACGAAGCCACTGCCGGGGGACCGGCGGGAAGGCGCGGCCGGAGGGAGATCCGGGAGCCAGAAGACCTGCCCCGATGCGCGTTGTCGACGCGTCCCGCGTGGTGAACGGGACGGCGGCGACGCATGCTGCGGCCTCGAAAACGGGGGGCCCGGGCCCGACGCGGAGTCGGCCCGGGCCTTTGTGCGTTCAGAGACCGAAAGGCGGCGTGATGCAGGCAGTCGTGATCCACGAGGTCGGGGCGTTCGAGCTGGAGGACCTTCCCGTGCCCGAGCCCGGCCCGGGCGAAGCCCTGATCCGGGTGAGCGTCACCGGTCTCTGCCGGACCGACCTCAAGATCGTGCGGCACGGACATCGCGACCTGACGCTGCCTCGCGTGCCGGGCGAGGAGGTGGTGGGCGAGGTCGTCGCGCTCGGGCCGGCGGGCCCGCGCCCGGCGCCCCCGCTCGGGCGGGCCGACCGGGCGGCTTCGGATGAACGCCCCTTCGCTCCGGGCGACAGGGTCTACGTGTACCCGGGCGTGTGGTGCGGCGAGTGCCCCAGCTGCCGGCGGTGCGCCGAGAACCTTTGCCGGCAGATGCGCATCATGGGCTTCCACCGCGACGGCGGGTTCGCGGAGTACGTCGCGGCGCCGCTGCAGAGCCTGATCCGCGTGCCGGAGCGGCTCGGCGACGAGGAGGCCGTGTTCGCCGAGCCCCTCAGCTGCTGCCTCAACGCCCTCGAGCTGGGGCGCGTCGGCGAGGGCGACGTGCTCGGCGTGTGGGGCGCCGGCCCGGCAGGCACGCTCCTCAGCAGGGCCGGCGCCCTCCGCGGCGCCGACGTTGTGGTGGTGGAGCCTCACGCCGGGCGCCGCGAGCGCCTGAGGACCGCCCCCGGCACGCGGGCCGGTGTCGCCGTGCACCCGGAGCCCACCGGCCCAGTCGACGTCGCCGTCGTGGCGGTAGGCGACCCGCGCGCCTACGAGGCGGCGATCGCAGCGCTCGCGCCGCGCGGCCGCCTCGTCGTCTTCTCCGGTCTGCTGCCCGCGGACGACGCCGCTCTTCGGGTGAGCCTGAGCGCCGTCCACTACCGCGAGCACACCTTCGTCGGCGCCTACGGCTGCAGCTTCCGGCACGGGACGGCGGCCCTCGAGCTCCTCGGATCGGGCCGTCTCCGGGTCGACGACCTCATCAGCCACCGCCTGCCGCTGGCCGCGCTGGACGAGGGACTCGACCTCGTCGCCCGCCGCGCCGGGATGAAGGTCCACCTGTATCCCGGCGCGGTTCCCCGCTCGCACTCGCCACGGCCGTCCCGACCACGCAGCCCCCGTTGATCTGCCATTTCCGTACGAGAGAGGAACAGATGACTCACGACACCGCGCTCCGCGCCTTCGGCGCCGACGTCCAGCGCCTCATCGACGGCAAGGATCTGACGCGCGAACGCACCTATGAGCTCTTCCGCGAGGTGCTGCTCGGCGAGCAGCCTGACCTGCAGCAGGGAGCCCTGCTCGCCGCCCTGGTCGCCAAGGGCGAGACGCCGGAGGAGATCGCCGGCGCCTGGCAGGCGATCGTGGAGTTCGACACCGTGCCGGCTGCCGTGGCGTCCGTGGGCGCCGCCGGCCCGCTGGTCGAGAACTCCGGCACCGGCATGGACGCCCTCAAGACCTTCAACGTGAGCTCCGCCGCCGCCGTGATCGCCGCCGCCCGGGGGGCGCGCGTGGCCAGGCACGGCGCGCGCGCCCTCACCAGTACCTGCGGCGCCGTCGACATCCTCGAGGCTGTCGGCGTGGACGTGGACTGCGACGCCGCGACCGTCGGGCGAAGCATCGCGGCCGCCGGCATCGGCATCTTCAACGGCATGAGCCCGGCCGTCCACCCGGGCGGCCTGGGCCGCATCCTCAGCCAGATCCGGTTCGGCTCCACCCTGAACATCGCCGCGTCGCTTGCGAACCCCGCGCGTCCCACGCACGGCGTGCGCGGGGTCTACGCCGACGGACTGCTCGGCCCGGTCGGCGACGTGATGCTCGAGATCGGGTACGAGCACGCGGTGGTCGTCCACGGCTATGACGACCGCAGGGAGGCCGGGATGGACGAGCTCTCGGTGCTGGGACCCAGCGTGGTCAGCGAGCGGCGCGCTGACGGGCGTTGCGACGTCTACACGCTCGAGCCGGAGGACATGGGGCTGCGGCGCGCAGCGCTCGAGGAGATCGCCCCGCTCGGCGACCTGCGTTCGGAGGCCGTCCGCTTCGTCCAGGTGCTCGGCGGCCGCGGTCATGCGGCGTGCTGCGACGCCGCCTGCCTCAATGCGGCCGCCGTGCTGTACGTGGCGGGGCAGGCCGCCGACCTCGGCGACGGTCTCGCGCAGGCGCGCGAGGCCGTCGCGAGCGGGGCGGCCCTCGCCAAGCTGGAGGAGTGGGTGGCCACCCAGGCGGGCGACGGCGACCGTCGTGGCTCCGGGGAGGCCCGCCTCGCGGGGCTCCGCTCGGAGGCAGGCCTCCCCGGCTGAGGCGCACGGGTCGCCCCGCCCCCCGATTTGCTTCCTTCCATCCCGGGCTGTAGCCTGTGCGGGCATCTCCCAGCTGCTGGGAAGCCGGTGGAAGGCCGGCGCTGCCCCGCAACTGTAGGCGCAGACGAACGCCGCACGACGCCACTGCCTCCGGGCGGGAAGGCGCGGTCAGTAGGACGAAGCGCGAGCCAGGACACCTCGGCTGGGCGATCACTGCGACAACGCCTCGAGGGAGGGCATGCGGTGGACACAGCCAGCGACCGGCCGACTCGCGGCCGACTCATCCTTGTCACCGGCGGCGCGCGCAGCGGCAAGAGCACGTACGCGGAGAGGCTCGCGGCGCAGCTGGCCGAGCCGTCCGGCGGCCGGGTCACGTACCTCGCCACCTCACAGACGTACGACGAGGAGATGGTGCAGCGCGTGCGCGCCCATCAGACCTCGCGCCCCGCGACGTGGACCACGGTGGAGTGCCCGATCGAGGTGGCCGCCGCCGTGCGGGCGGCCGGCGCCCGTGCCGGCGCCGGAGGCGCAGCAGCCGCGGGCACCGCGACCGAAGGCTCCGCTCCCCCCGTCGTCCTTCTCGACTGCGTCACCCTGTGGGTGGCCAACCTGCTGTTCCAGGACGGCGCGCTCGGCGGCAGCGAGCCGCCGGAGGGCAGCTACAACTACGACAAGGACCTGCTGCCGGCGACCGAGGAGCGCGCCGCGGCGGCGCGTGTCACGGCCGCCGTCGACGCCCTCGTCCGTGCCGTGGTCGAGACCGGCGCCGTCCTCGTCGCCGTGACCAACGAAGTCGGGCTCGGCGTCGTCCCCGAGTACCCGCTCGCCCGCCTCTATCGCGACCAGCTCGGCTGGGCGAACCAGCGCCTCGCCCGGGACGCCGACGGGCTCTACCTGCTCGTCTCGGGCTACCCTCTCGACGTCAAGGCGCTGTCGGCCGGACCGCTCGCGGTCGCCGGCGGCGCGTCCTCAAGTCGTTCCGGCGATCAGCCCTCACTCCCGAAGGAGCCACAGTGACCGACCTGCTCGACCGCACCATCGCCCTCATCGGCCCGCTCGATGCCGACGCCATGCGGGCGGCGGAGGCCCGTCAACTCCAGCTCACCAAGCCGCCGAAGGCCCTCGGACGTCTCGAGACGCTCTCCATCCAGCTCGCCGGCATCCAGGGCAAGGAGCAGCCGGTCATCGCCGACAAGGCGATCGCCGTGATGGCGGCAGACCACGGCGTCGTCGCGGAGGGCGTCAGCGCCTTCCCGGCCGAGGTCACGCCGGCGATGGTGCTCAACATGGTCGCCGGCGGGGCCGGCATCAACGTCATCGGGCGGCATGTCGGCGCCCGCGTCGTCGTCACCGACCTCGGCGTCAACGCGGACCTCGGCGCGGCGGACATCCGGCACGACAAGATCCGCATGGGCACGGCGAACATGGCGCAGGGGCCGGCGATGACGCGCGACGAGGCGATCCGGGCGGTCGAGAGCGGCATCCGGCTGGTCGAGGAGGAGATGGAGAAGGGCCTCGACATCCTCGCCACCGGCGAGGTCGGCATCGGCAACACCACCGCTGCGTCCGCCGTGATCGCCGTGCTGAGCGGCGAGGCGCCGGCGCGCGTCACGGGCCGCGGTACCGGCATCACCCAGGAGGCGCTGATCGGCAAGGTGACCACCATCGAGAAGGCCATCGCCGTCAACCAGCCGGACCGGCTCGACCCGATCGACGTGCTCGCCAAGGTCGGCGGTCTGGACATCGCCGGCATGACCGGCGTCTTCCTGGGCGGCGCGGCGCACAGGCTCCCGGTGGTGATGGACGGCTTCATCAGCGCCGCTGCGGCGCTGGCGGCCGTGCGTCTCTGTCACGAGTGCGTGGACTACATCCTGCCCAGCCATGTGAGTATCGAGATCGGGCACCAGGTGGTGCTCGACGAGCTGGGTCTGGTACCGCTGTTCGACCTGCAGATGCGCCTGGGCGAGGGGACGGGCGCGGCGCTCTCGATGAGCATCATCGAGGCCTCCGCGCGCATCCTGAGCGAGATGGCCACGTTCGAGAGCGCCGGCGTGGCGGGCGATCCCAGCGAGGCCGACGCCGAGCTGAAGCGGTAGGCTGCGGAAGGAGACGAGCGGGCAAGGCTGATGACGGCACCTGACGAGACGAGGATCGGGGGCGGCAGTGACTGAGGCGAGAGGCGGCGTGGCCGGCCGGCGACTCACGCTCGCCGTCACGTTCCTCACCGGCGTGCCGCTCAAGGTCGAGGGCGACGTCGACCCGGGCGACCTGTGGGGCAGCATGGGCTGGTACCCGCTGGTCGGGCTCGCCATGGGCCTGGCGGCGTGGGCCGTCTATGCGGGGCTGGTGTCGTGCCTGCCCGGCCTGGTGGCGGCCGCGCTGGTGATCATCCTGCTCGCCCTCCTCACACGCGGGTTGCACCTCGACGGCCTCATGGACACCGCCGACGGGGTCTTGAGCGGCGCCCCACGGGAGCGGGCGCTCGAGATCATGAAGGACCACAACGTTGGCGCCATGGGCGTGGCCGCCGCGGTCCTGCTGCTCGTGCTGAAGATCGTGGCCCTCGGCGCGCTCACGCGCGCCGACGCCGCCGCGCCGCTGCTCGCCGGCTGGTGCGCGGCGCGCACGCTCCCGGCGCTGGACGTGTACTGGTGGCCCTACGCGCGCCCGGCCGGCACCGGTGAGGCGTTCACACGCGACCGCACGCCGGGCCCGCTGCAGCTGGCCGGAGGCCTGCTGCTGGCCGGCGTGGTCGTCGCCGGTCTGGCCGGCCTGTGGGCCGGCGCGGCCGGCTCCTGGTACGCCGGCCTCGTCGTGGCGGCCGTCGCGATGGGCGTCGCCTTGGGCGTGCAGGCCGCCGTGGCGAAGCGGCTCGGCGGCCAGACCGGCGACGTGTACGGTATGGGGATAGAGCTCGCCGAGGCAGCGGCGCTGGTCGCCGGCTGCGCGATCGCGGGCATCACACCATGAAGCGAACCAGGGTCCGGGAGTCCGCATGAAGCTGTATCTCGTCCGCCACGGGCAGTCCACGGGCAACATCGGCGGAACGCTGATGGGGCAGAGCGACCACCCGCTCACGCCGCTCGGCGAGGACCAGGCGCGGGCGGCTGCCGAGCGGCTCGCGCCGTTCGGGCCGATGCCCGTGTACGCGAGCGATTTGCCGAGGGCCCGGGCGACGGCGGAGCACATCGTCGCGGCGTGGCGGGAAGCGGACGTGGCGGATGCCCCGCAGGTGATCCTGGACCCCCGGCTGCGCGAGATCTCCCTCGGCGACTACGAGGGACGACCCTGGCAGGAGTTCGAGGCGGACGTCGAGCTCACCGCCGCGTTCGCCGCCGACCCGTACCGCACCGCCCTTCCCAACGGGGAGTCGCTCCAGCATCTCGAGGCGCGGGCACACGCCGCCGTGCTGGACATCCTCGCGCCGTTCGGGGTGGACGACACCGGCGCCTCCTGCGGCAATGCGGTCAGCCAGGGCGACGCGAGCGCCGTCGACCGCAACGCCGAGGCGATGAGGGCCGGCGCCGCGGCGGCGGCAGTCGACGGCGCCTCCGCCGCTGACGCGGCCGCCCTCGAGGGGGCCGCCGCGGCGGTCGCGGCGGACGATGCCATGGCGGCCGACGAGGGACTGCCGGAGACCATGGACGCCAGCGCGGTCGCCACGGGGTTCCATCCGACGAACGGGTCCGGCAGCGCCTGTCTGGTCGCCCACGACGGCCCCATCCGGGCGATCCTGAACCACTACCTGGGCGTGCCGCCGGAGAAGTGGTGGACGCTGTCCACCACCCACGGCGGCGTCTCCCTCATCGAGTTCGCCGGCGGCTGCGTGACGATCCGATACGTCAACGCCACCGGGCATCTCGCCGGCCTCGAGCCCGACCAGTACGTCCCGTCCGACGCCTGACGCCGGCGACGTCGTCCACCAGATGGTCTTCGTCCCTCACGACTGGCGTCTTGCGCTCGCGACGGTGCTGCTCGCCGGGATCATCGACGTGACACTCGGGGAGCCGCCGAACATGCTGCATCCCGTGGTCTGGATGGGGCGGCTCGTCGGCGCGCTCGAGAGGCGCCGGCCGCGCAGCCGGCCCGGCGCCGAGTTCGCCTACGGGCTGACGATCGTCGGCGTGACGGCCGGAGCGGCGGTCGCCGCCGGCCTCGCGCTCACCCTGGCCCTCGACCGACTCCCGTGGTGGGTCGCCCTGCCGGTGGGCGCGTACGTGCTCAAGACGACCTTCTCGTTGCGCGGGCTGGTGCGCGCCGGCCGCGACGTCCAGCGCGGGCTCGCCGCCGACACCGCGGCCGCGCGCGCCTCCCTGTCGGCTCTGGTCAGCCGCTCGTCCGATCTCGACCCGCCGCTCATCGTCTCGGCGACGGTCGAGTCTCTTGCCGAGAACCTCACCGACAGCGTGGTCTCCCCGCTGCTGTACTACGCCCTGTTCGGGCTGCCGGGGGCGCTCGCCTATCGCGCCGTCAACACCATGGACGCGATGCTCGGGTACCGGGACGAGCGGGAGTTCGTCGGCAAGGCGGCGGCGCGCTGCGACGACGCCGCCAACTGGGTGCCGACGCGGATCACAGGTGTGCTGCTCGTCGCCGTGTCGGTCGTCAAGGGCACGGCCGGCCGCGCCTGGTGGGGGTTCCGGACCCAGCACCAGCCGCAGTACGGGCCCAACAAGACGCTCGCCATCGCGACGATGGCCGGGAGCCTGGGGGTGCGGCTTCAGAAGCCTGGCGCCTACGCCCTCGGAGAGGCTGTGCGTCCGCTGACGGCGGACGTGATCGACGACGCCGTCTGGCGCGTGTGGTCGGCCGGCGGCGCGGCCGTCGCGCTCGCCGCCGGCCTCACCGCGGCGCTCGACTGGGCGGTGAGGGGATGAGTGCCTCGACCGGCAGGACCGACACGGCGGCCGGCCAGACAGGCGTCCCTCCCCGGAGGCTTCTGCGGCACGTCGCGGCCTCGGTCCACGGCGCCGTCGACCCGTCGGCGCTGCGGGCGGAAGGAGTCGACCCCGGCGCGATCGTCGACTTCAGCTCCAATCAGTCGCCCTTGGGGGCGGCGCCGGGTGTGGCCGCCGCGGTCGCGGGCGCCGTGCTCGACGCGTACCCAGACCCGCGAGCCACCGAGCTCGCGGAGGCGCTGGCCGCGCGCCACGGCGTCGATCCCGGACAGGTCGTGTGCGGCAACGGCAGCACGGAGCTCATCAGGCTGCTGGCGCAGCTGGCTCTCGAGCCGGGCGACGTGGCTCTCGCGCTGGCGCCGGTGTTCGGCGAGTGCGAGGTCGCCACGGCGCTCGCCGGGGCCAGGCTGGAGCGCGTGCCGCTGACGCACGCCGGGCCGGGGGCGGGCTTCTTCTGCGACGCGCCCGCCCTCCGTGACGCCCTCGCCAGATTCCGCCCGCGCCTCTGCTGGCTCTGCTCGCCCAACAACCCGACCGGAGCCGCTCTGAAGCCGGCGCTCACCGCGGCTCTCGTCGCCGATCACCCCGGGACGCTGTTCGTCCTCGACGAGGCCTACTGCGATCTCCTCCCCGAGCCGCAGTGGGAGCGCGGGTCGCTCGAGGCCGGCAACCTCGTCGTCCTGCACTCCATGACCAAGTACTGGGGACTCGCCGGCCTGCGGCTGGGCCACGCGGTCGCCGCTCCCGAGGTGGCCGCCGCGCTGCGTGCCGCGGCCGCCCCCTGGAGCGTCAACGCCTGCGCCCAGAGGGCCGGCGTGGCGGCGCTGGCGGACCTCGAGCACCACGAGCGGTCGATCGCGCTGCTCGTCGCCGAGCGCGACCGCCTCGCCGCCGGCCTGCGCGACCAGGGCTGGACCGTCGAGCCCACCACCGCCGGGTTCTTCCTCATCCACGCCGGCGACGCGGCGCGTCTGCGCCGCGACCTGCTGGTCCGGGGCCGGCTGGTGCGGGACTGCACCTCGTTCGGGCTGCCGGCCCACGTCCGCGTGAGTCCGCGGCACCCCGAGCAGAACGACCTGCTCCTGGCGTCGTTCTCGGAGCTCACGCCGCCCGCTGCAGGCTGATGACGACGCAGCGGGCACGCGTGCTCATGCTGCAGGGCACCTCGTCCCACGCCGGCAAGACGGTGCTCGCAGCCGCGCTCTGTCGCAGCTTCGCTCGCCGCGGCTGCCGGGTCGCCCCGTTCAAGGCGCAGAACATGTCGCTCAACTCGTTCGTCACGCCGGAGGGCGGGGAGATGGGCCGCGCGCAGGTGTACCAGGCACGCGCGGCCGGCCTCGACCCCCACGTCGACATGAACCCGGTGCTTCTGAAGCCGAGCTCCGGCGAGGTCAGCCAGGTCGTCGTGCTGGGCAGGGCGGTCGGTCACATGACCGTCCGGGAGTATCACGCGTACCAGGACCAGGTCTGGCCGGTGGTGACCGCCGCGCTCGACCGGTTGCGCGCGGCCAACGACCTGGTCGTGGTCGAAGGCGCCGGCAGCTCCGCCGAGGTGAACCTGCGCAGCTACGACATCGCGAACATGCGCGTCGCTCTGGAGGTGCACGCTCCCGTGCTGCTGGTCGGAGACATCGAGCTCGGCGGCGTCTTCGCCAGCCTCCTGGGTCACGTCGAGCTGTTCGCTGCGGAGGAGCGTGCGCTCCTTGCGGGGTTCGTCATCAACAAGTTCCGTGGCGACGCCGCTCAGCTCGATGCCGGCATCCGGACCTTGCAGGAGAGGACGGCCGTCCCGACGCTCGGCGTCGTGCCGTACCTGGAGGAGTGGCGGGGCGACGAAGAGGACTCCGTCACCGTCGCCCGACCGGGCCGGTCCGGCAGGCCCGGCGCGCCTCTGCGAGTCGCCGTGGTCAGGCTGCCGTTCATCAGCAACTTCACCGACGCCGATGCGCTGGCGGCGGAGCCGGACGTGGACCTGCGATTCGTCGGTTCGGCACGAGAGATCGCGGGCTCGGACGCGATCGTGCTGCCGGGATCGAAGAGCACGATCGCCGATCTGCAGTGGCTCAGGCGTACGGGCCTCTCGGCGGCGCTCCGGGCAGCGGCGGCGGCCGGGACGCCGGTCGTCGGCATCTGCGGCGGCTACCAGATGCTGGGTCGCCGCATCCTGGACCCCGGCCGCGTCGAGTCGTCCTGCGACGCGGTCGAGGGACTCGGCCTGCTCGACGTGGAGACCACGTTCGCCTCCGAGAAGCGGACGCTGCAGGCCGAGGGGGTCGTGGCCGCGGCCTGCCCCTTGGGCTCTCCGGGCGTGGCCGTGAGCGGCTACGAGATCCACATGGGTCGGACCGTCCTCGGTCGGGGCTCACGGCCGCTGCTGCGGCTCCGGACGACCGGCTCCGGCGAGGAGCGCCCTGACGGCGCTCTGGCCGGCGCCGTGTGCGGCACCTACCTGCACGGGATCTTCGACCATCCCGAGGCGCGCGCCGCGTTCTTGAACGCCCTGCGCGCCGCGCGCGGCCTGCCGTCTCGCGACCCGGCCGAGCCGACCGTCGACGACATCGACCGCCTCACTGCGCACGTCGAGGCGCATCTCGACATGGATGCCGTCGAGCGGATCGCCGATCTGCCCTCCGCCTGACGGATGCCCGCCTGCCGTCGCCGACGCGGGAGGCGCCCGGGGCTGACGCAGAGCCGGGCGCCCGGGCTTATGATGGGCACGGCACGACCCGGAGGCCCCCGCTGAGCGATTTCTCATCGATCGCCCGCATCTACCGTCAGACCGCGACGGCGCAGAAGTCGGCCGCCGAGCGGCTGTTCTGGATGCTCCGCATCGCCCGCACCGACGACGTGCTCGACCTGGGCTGCGGCACCGGTCACCTGGCGCAGGAGGTCCGCGTGCTCACCGACGGTCGCGTCGTCGGCATCGACCTCTCCCCGGAGATGATCGAGATGGCCCGCGGGGCGGCGCCTCCGGATGTCGAGTTCCTCACCGCCGCGGCCGAGGACCTCGACATGCCTGAGACCTTCGACGCCATCATCTGCAACTCGGCGTTCCAGTGGTTCACCGACGTGCCGGGGGCCCTCGCCAACTGCTTCGCCGCGCTCCGGCACGGCGGCCGGATGGCGCTGCAGGCGCCGGCGCATCGGGAGTACTGCCCGCAGTTCCTGCGCGCCGTCCGGATGCTCGCCGGCGACCGGCGCACGGCCAGGACGTGGGATCGCTTCCGCAGCCCGTGGACCTTCTACGAGACCGCAGAGGAATACAGCCGCCTCTTCGCCGCCGCCGGTTTCGACGTGGTGGCGGCGGAGGTCGAGGAGCTGCGCGAGCACACGACGCCGGAGCGCGCCCTCGAGATGTTCGAGTCCGGGCGGCGGCCGGCTACCTCAACCCGGGCTGCTACGACGTGCCCTGGCCCGTGGGGTATCCCGAGGCGGCGCGGGAGCTCATCCTGAGCGACTTCCGCGCCCAGGCGCCGCCCGGCGGCCTGCTCGAGCTGGTGTTCCACCGCGTGTACATCCTCGGACGGAAGCCGTGACGTCGTCGCCGGTGAGGCTGTCATGTTCCTGAACGCCGGCGACGACGGGTTCGCCGACGTCCTGCCCGGCATCCGGCGCAAGACGCTGAGCTACGGCCGGGAGACGCTGATGACTGAGTTCCGCCTGCGCGCCGGCGCTCAGCTGCCTCTCCACGACCACCCGCAGGAGCAGACCGGCTACCTGGTGAGCGGGAGGCTGCGGCTCACCATCGGCGCCCAGACACACGAGGTGGCGCCGGGCGACAGCTGGTCCATCCCCGGCGGCGTGTCCCACGGCGCCGAGGTCCTCGCGGACGCCGTGGCGATCGAGGTCTTCTCCCCCGTCCGCCGCGACTACCTGCCCTGACCGTTAGCCGGCCGCCCTCCCGGGAACCACAAGCGCGTCTGGAAAGCACGCGATCCGGGAGGATCGTCATGAGCGAGCAGGACTTCACCATCACCCGCGAGTTCGACGCTCCACGCGAGCTGGTCTACAAGGCGTGGACGGACTGCGACCACTTCGTGCACTGGTTCTCGCCCAAGGAGTTCACGACATCGCACTGTTCGATCGATCTCCGGCCCGGCGGGGTCTGGACGAGCGCCATGCGCTCGCCTGAAGGCAACGACTTCTACAGCAGCGGCACCTTCGTCGAGATCGACGAACCCTCCCGGTTCGTGATCGACGGGGGGTTCTCGGACGCGCAGGGCAACCGCGTCTCCGCCCAGGAGTACGGCATGAGCGACGACATGCCCAGCGAGGAGCGCATGACCGTGACGCTCGAGGAGCACGGGAGCCGCACCAGGATGACCGTGCGGCAAAGCATCCCGTCCGACGTCGCGGAGCGCAACGGAGCGCCGCAGGGCTGGCAGGAGACGCTGGACAAGCTGGACGCCTACCTGTCGGAACTGCAGCGCGGAGGGGAGATCCTCCACTGACGCCGGCTGCGGCCTGCGGTGCAGACTGACGCCGGCCTCCCGTCAGCGTTCGCGCGCGTTCGCGGCGATCGCGTCGCGCAGGTAGACGGCCATCCCGGGGCGGATCCTCTCGTAGGTGGCCGTGAACCGTCCGTCCTCCACGTACATCCGCCCGAGGTGCTCGTGCATCTCGGGGGGACAGGGGTAGAACCAGCTGTCGACGAGCAGCCGGTGGCGTTCTGCCGCGTCCATCGCCCGAGGATCGTCCGGCGCGACGCCCGCGTCCATGAGCGCCGCGACGGCCTCGTTCACGGCGTCGCTCTCGGCCTTGAACCGCCTCCAGTCGTCCTTCGTGTACCGGCGCGCACGGCGCGCCGACTCGCGATATGCGTCAGTCTCGCCCCAGCGGGCCTGGGTCTCGGCCTCGTGTTCGGCCGGGTCGAAGTCGCCGAAGGCCTCGAACATGTCGGTGCGTTCCATCGGTATCCCTTCGTCCATGGCGGCCAGCGTCTTGTCGATGAGGGCGATCATGGCGTCCAGCTGCCCGGACCGGCGCGCGAGCTGCGCGCGCTGCGCGCGCAGGGCTTCGCGCCGGTCGAACCCGGGGTCGGCAAGCAGGTCGCGGATCTCGCCGAGTCCGAACCCGAGCTCGCGGTAGAGCAGGACCGTCTGCAACCGCTCGAGGTCCTGTTCCGTGTACTCCCGGTACCCGGCCTCGCTGCGGCCGGACGGCCGCAGCAGCCCGATGCTGTCGTAGTGGTGCAGCGTCCGTACTGTCAGGTGCGCCAGCGCCGCCACCTCGCCGACCCGCAGTCCTCTCGTCCGCCCGTCGTCCATCCGTCCCTCTGATGTCTCGCAGAGATCTCTCGATCGCGTCACCAGCGTAAGGCCTGACGTTGCGTCAGGGTCAAGCATCTGCTGGGATGTTCCCGCTCGCGTCGTCCTTACAGCCGCCGGTTAGTCGCAGCACGTCCTCGTCAACAACACGAGCAGGGCGGCGGAGCGGGTGCATCTTTCGCCGCCCTGGACCGGAGACGGTGCGCGCCAAGGAGGAGACATGGATCGAGAGATGTTCGTCAATCTCGCGGTGGAGGACCTCGCGCGCACGGCGGCGTTCTTCGACGCCCTCGGCTTCGCGTTCGACCCGCGCTTCACAGACGACGATGCGGCTGCCATGGTCGTGGGGGAGGGTCGATACGTGATGTTCCTGCGCCGGCCCTTCTTCGAGACGTTCACGGACGTGCGTCTCGCCGATGCGAGCAGGACGACGGAGGTGCTCGTGACCCTCTCGGCCGAGAGCCGCGACGAGGTGGACGACCTGGTGACCAAGGCCACGGCCCTGGGCGCCGTCGAGGCCCACCAGCCCGAAGACCGCGACTTCATGTACTCACGCAGCTTCCACGACCTGGACGGTCACGTGTGGGAGTTCGTCTGGATGCGTCCCGACGCCGAGCCGCTCGCGGAGCCGGGCGACGACACGGAGGCGTGAGGACGTCGCCCTGGCATCCCGACAGGGAGCCGTCGGCGGTCACGTCGAATATGGAGCGGAGGCCGGGCGCGTCGAATCGTCGTGCGCGCTGCGGCCGAGCGCCGGCGAGGCGCGAGGCAACGACTCCGGGAGCACACGGCCGCATGAGACAGATCCTGTGTTACGGCGACTCGAACACGTGGGGCACCGATCCGGCGGACGACACGCGGCGTCACGACTGGTCCGCCCGGTGGCCGGGGGTGCTGCAACGCGAACTGGGCAGCGACGTCCACGTCGTCGAGGACGGCCTTGGCGGACGCACGACCGTGTACGACGATCCGCTGCTGCCCCATCGGAACGGCAAGGACCTGATCGGCGTGGCGCTGGAGCTGCACGCGCCGCTGGATCTGGTCGTCCTCATGCTCGGGACCAACGACATCAGCTACGCGCACCTGACGGCAGCGGACGCGGCCGCCGGGGTCGCGGAGCTCACTCACCTCGTGCTGCGCAGCGCGGCCGGGCCTGCAGGCCCTGACGGCCCGGCTCCCCACGTCCTCCTGGTGTGTCCGCCGCCCGTGGGCCCCTTCCACGACAACAGGCGGCGTGAGCTGTGGGCGGGCGCGGATGTGAAGTCACGCGCGCTGCCGCACGCCTTCGCGCGCGTGGCCTCCGAGCTCGGCGTCCCCTGGCTGGACGCGGGCGAGCTCATCGAGACCAGCCCGCTGGACGGCTGGCACCTCGAAGCCTCGCAGCACGAGCTGCTGGGCGTGGCGGTCGCCGCCCGCGTCCGCGATCTGCTGGGCGGCTGACGGCGCGCGGACCGGCGGCGTCCGTGGCGCCGGTACGTCCCGACGACGGCGGTCGTGAGACGGCGCCGACGACTCCACATCGTTGGTCGACGGCTCCACATCGGAGGTTGACGGCCCCGGTCATCCGTTGATACATTTTCTCAACACCGTTGAGAAGAGTTCTCAACTGAGCCACGGGAGCCACGGGTGACCGACCCGAAGCCGACGCACGACATCGAAGCCGTGTTCCACCAGAAGGGCATCCCCTTCACCCGCCAGCGCCGGCAGATCTGGGAGTTCTTCGCCGGCGCTGACCGCGCGGCCACCATCGCGGAAACGGCCGACGCTCTCAGGGGCGACGGCGTCGGCCAGGCCACCGTGTACCGCACGGTCCAGCTGTTCAACGACCTCGGTCTGCTCGCCCGCGTCCAGGACGGTCAGGGCGAGCTCTGCTACATCGCTCCGCCCATCGGTCACAGCCATCCGCTCGTCTGCGGCGTGTGCCGGCGCGTCATCCGGTTTGACGGCGACGGCGATCTGACCGAGCTCGAGGCGCTGCTCGGCGCGGAGACCGGCTTCAGCATCTACGGGCACCATCTCGAGGTGTACGGGATCTGTCCCTCCTGTCAGCAGACGAGGCGGGAGGGCGACGATGGCGAGTGACGCGCCGCGGACCAGCGTTCCGTCCGCCAACGGCCGGTCTGCCGGCGCGTCGCTCGCCGCTCCTCGCGCTGCCGCCGCGTCAGGCGCCGGCCCCGTCGCCGCGTCGAGTGCCGGCCCCGTGGGCGATGGGCCCGACCCCATCGCCGGCGCCCGCGTGTTCGTCTCGTGGAGCGGCGGCAAGGACGCGTATCTCGCGCTGCAGCGCGCCGTGCGCCGCGGAGCCGAGCCGGCCGCCCTCGTGTGCATGCTCCACGAGGGCGGCCATGTGAGCCGCGGCCACGGCCTGCCGCTCGCGCTGCTCCAGGAGCAGGCTGCCGCGCTCGGGGTCCCGCTCGTGACGCGGGCCACGACCTGGGAGGAGTACGAGGCCACCTTCGTCTCGCTGCTCCACGAGCTGTGCGCCCAAGGTGTGCAGGCCGGCGTGTTCGGCGACATCGACCTGCAGGCGCACCGCGACTGGGTCGAGAACGTGTGCGAGCTGTGCGGTCTCGGCTCGCACCTTCCGCTGTGGCAGGAGCCGCGTCGCCGGCTGGTCGACGAGTTCCTCGCCGGCGGCCGTGCCACCATCGTCGCCGTCGACTCGTCCAGGCTGGGCGCGGAGTTCCTCGGGCTCGAACTGGACGACGGCGTCATCGCCCGCCTCGAGGCGGCCGGAGCCGACGCCTGCGGCGAGGAAGGCGAGTATCACACGATGGTCACCGACGCGCCGCTCTTCGCCCGCGCCGTCGCGCTCGCGTGGGACGGCGTCGACGAGCGCGACGGCCACCACGTCCTGCGCTTCGCCACGACACCGACGCCGGCCTCGCCGGCCGAGTCCTTGTAAGGTCCGCCGATCCTGTGAAGGGAGTTGCCATCGCCATGTCCACCACTCGTCACGGCCGCTTCATCGCGGCGCTTCTCCTTGTCGCCGTCCTCGCGCTGGGTTCAGCCCTCCTCGCCGCCTGCGGCGCGGACGACGAGGCCGGTACCGCCGGGATCTCGCCGTCCGCCGTCGCGGGCGGTCCGATCACCGTCACCGACGACGCCGGCGTCGAGGTGACGCTGGACGAGCCGGCCGAGGCGATCGTCAGCCTCGCGCCGTCCAACACCGAGATCGCGTTCGCCGTCGGCGCCGGGTCCAAGATGGTGGCGGGCACCAGCTACGACGACTACCCCGAAGAGGCGAAGGCGTTGCCCAAGATCGGCGACTTCGCCAACCCCAACGTCGAGAAGATCGCCTCGTACTCGCCGGACCTGATCCTCGCGGCCGGCGGCATCCAGGCCGATCTCCGCACCCAGCTCGAGGACCTCGGCATGGTCGTGTACGTGGCCGACCCGAAGACCTACGAAGGCGTCATCGCCACCATCGAGGACATCGGCAAGCTGGCCGGCACCGAGGACGTCGCCGCCGCCGTCACGGATGCGATGAAGGCCGCCCAGGCGGACGTCCGGGCGGCCGTCGGCGACCTGACCACGGCGACGACGTTCCTCGAGATCTACAGCGAGCCCCTCATGACCGCCGGCAAGGACACCTTCATCGACGACATGATCGCCATCGCCGGCGGCGAGAACATCGGCGCCACGGCGGGCAGCGGGTTCCCCACCTTCAGCACCGAGGTGCTGGTCCAGACCGATCCGGAGGTCTACATCGCCGACTCCGGCGCCATGAGCGATCCCGGCGACATCGACAAGCGCGCCGGGTTCTCCGAGCTCACGGCGATCAAGGAGGGCCGGGTCTACGTGATCGACGACAACATCATCGCCCGGCCGGGCCCACGCCTGGCCGATGGTCTCCGGACGCTGGCCCGCTACATCCATCCGGAGGCTGAGAGCGCCCAGTGAGCGACCTCGCCGACACCGGCACCGGGCGGGCGGCTCCTCTCCGGAGGGCCGCCCGTGCCGGCGTCTGGCCAGGCATCCTCCTGGTGGCCGCCGTTCTCGTCGGGTGCGTCATGCTGGCGCTCGCCCTCGGACCGGCCTCGCTGTCGCCGGGCCGGATCTGGGACCTCCTGCTGGCCGGGCCGGTCGGCGGCGATCTGGACAACGCGATCTTCTGGCAGATCCGCATGCCCCGGGTGCTGGTCGCGGCGCTCGTCGGCGCGGCGCTCGCCGTCGCCGGCGTGATCCTTCAGGACCTGTTCCTGAACCCGCTCACCGATCCGTACGTCACCGGCGTCTCGTCGGGCGCCGCGCTGGGCGCCACCATCGGCATCGCCATGCACCTCAGCAACCTGCCCTGGATGACCGTGCTCGCCATCGTCGGCGGGCTCGGGACGCTGGCGCTGGTGTGGCTGGCTGCGCGCCGCCGTGGGAGGATCGACATCTTCGTCCTCCTGCTCGCGGGGGTCACCATCTCCTACCTCGCCAGCGCAGTGGTCACGGTGCTCATGATCAAGGCGAACGAGGACATGCACGCCATCGTCTTCTGGCTCATGGGCAGCTTCTCCGGGCGCGGCTGGAGCGACGTGGAGATCGCCCTCGTCACCGTCCCGTTCATGGCCGCGCCGCTGTTCTTCACGCGCGAGATGGACATCCTGCTGCAGGGGGAGAAGCGGGCGCTCGAGCTCGGCGTCGAGGTCGAGCGCACCAAGCGCATGCTGCTGGTGACGGCCGGCGTGCTGACGGCGCTGGCCGTCTCGGTCAGCGGCATCATCGGGTTCGTCGGCCTCGTCGTGCCTCACATCGTGCGGCTGTTGGTCGGACCGGGACACCGCGCGCTGCTCCCGGTCTCCCTGCTGGCCGGCGCCTCCATGATGGTCGTCGCCGACCTCCTCAGCCGCACCATCGTCTCTCCGAACGAGATCCCGGTCGGCGTGGTCACCACCTTCGTCGGAGCGCCGCTGTTCGTGTACCTGCTGCGGCGCGGGAGGCGTGTCCGATGACGGTCGACGACAAGCGGCCGACCGCCGCCGGACAGAGCGGGGAGCCGCTCGTCGCGCTGCGCGGCGTCGACTTCGCCTACGACGAGCGGCCGGTCCTGCGCCGCATCGGCTTCGAGCTGCGGCCCGGGGACTTCACCGGCATCGTCGGGCCCAACGGCAGCGGCAAGTCGACGCTGGTGGACCTCGTCGACGGCATCCTCCAGCCCACGTCGGGTGAGGTGCTCGTCAGGGGCCGCCGCACGGACCGTTACCGGCGCCGCGACATGGCGCGCGAGGTCGCGCTCGTCCCCCAGCACTTCGACCTCGACTTCGATCTGGCCGTGCGCGAGGTCGTCGAGATGGGCTCCTACTGCCGCGGCAAGGATGCGGCGTCGTGCGGCGATCCCGAGCAGATGCTTGCGCGTCTCGGGATCGCCGACCTCGCCGGGCGCCGCTTCTCGGAGCTCTCCGGCGGCGAGAAGCAGCTCGTGGTGCTCGCGCAGGCGCTGATGCAGCAGGCGCCGCTGCTGCTGCTCGACGAACCGGCCTCGGCACTCGACGTCTCCCACCAGCTCCGCCTGTTCGACCTGCTCAAGGAGCTCAACGCCGACGGCCTCACCGTGCTGTGCATCCTGCACGACCTCAATCTCGCGCTGCACTACTTCGACAAGCTGCTGGTCCTGAGCGACGGGGAGGTGGCCGCGTTCGGGCCGCCCGACGACGTGCTGCGGCCGGAGGTGGTGGAAGCCGTGTACGGCGTGCGGGCGTACCTGCATCGGCATGCCGGACGCACGTACCTGACGTTCTCGCCCCGGCTCAGGGGCGAGCGCCGTGGTCGCGTGCATCTGGTCTGCGGAGGGGGCACCGGCGCGGGCATGATGCGCGAGCTGGTCGACGCCGGGTACGAAGTCACTGCCGGCGTCCTCAACGCGCTGGACACGGACGAGGAGACCGGCGACGAGCTCGGCCTGCGCATGGCCGTCGAAGCGCCGTTCACGCCGATCGGCGACGCGGCGCACGCCGAGAACCTGGAGCTCATGCACGCCGCAGACCTCGTCGTCGTCAGCGCGGTCCCCGTGAGTCACGGCAACGCGCGCAACATCGACGCCGCTCGCGATGCCCTCCGGTCGGGGATCCCGGTCTGGGCGGACGAGGGCGTGTGCGTCAACGACTTCGCCGGCGTCACCGGTGCGCTGGCCGAGGACGGCGCCCGGTTCTTCGCCGGCGAGGAAGAGCTGCTCGCGGCGGTGCGGGGTCGCAGCTTCGGCGACGGCCGCGCATCGGCGCCGGGCGCGGCGGCCGGCCAGGCCACCGGTCCGAAGGACGGACCGCCGGGGGCGGCCGGCTAGGGAGACGAGGCGGGCGAGCCCTTCGGCCGCGCCCGCCTCGCCTCCCTGCACCACCCGGGGCGTCCCTCCAGAACAGCGCCCCGGGCCGGGCGGCGGCCTTCCCGGCCGCGCCGCCCGGCCGTGCGGCCCGCGAAGCGCGGCCGCCGCACTTCGAGCGAGAGCGACCGCAAGCGCTCTCGCCGACCTTGCGAGGGCGACCGCAAGCGCTCTCGTGACTGAGGCCGGGGCGGGCGTCGCCTCCCGGCGCCCGCCCCGGCCCATCGCCTCCCACCGGCTGGCCCCGCGCCGGCGGCGGGCTAGCCGAGCATCTTCCGCAACTCGGCCGCGACTGCGCGGTCCTGCTGCGCCGTCTTGCCGAACAGCCGGGCGTCGAGCTCGAGCGGGTCGGCGCACTGGAGGGCGAACTCCTCGTGATACCGGGCTGCGTCCTCTTCTGCCTGCGCGAGCTGCTCGATCGCCGCCGTCCACTGGGTCGCCGGCTCCGCATCCAGGGTGCCGAGGTAAAGCTCACCGGCGAGTGTGCCGGCCGGCGCCGAGGCCTTGTCGCCGGCCGGGCGACGGCCCAGCAGCTTCTGGACGCGGTCGTCGTGCGTGCAGGAGACCTCCTCGAGCTTGTCCTGCCACTCCTGCGTCGGCGCCAGTACGCCGGCCGCGGCTGCGAGGTCCGCGCACGCCTGTTCCGCTTCGAGGGCGAACCGGTAGGCGTCGCCGAATCCGGTGATCTTCGGGAAGTCGTGAGCCACGCTGACTCCTTTCGTCGTGTCGTCGACGACGTTCCTACCCGGTCGGAGTCGATTGTCGACGTGACTCCCCGGCGTCCCCGTCCGCGCCGGGCTGCCACTCATGCCGCGGCATGGCTTCCCGGTCGTTGATCCGGGCGACGGCTGCACGAGAAGGGGGCGGAGGGCAGCCTCGCTGCCCTCCGCCCCCTTCGAGATCGGGACGCGCCGCCGGACTCGCCGGACTCGCCGCCGGGACGCGTCGTCGGTCGCCTCAGTGGTTGACGGTGCCCTCCCAGGTGCTGATCTGCTTCTGCTTCTTGTCGGCCTCCGTGAACCAGCGCGTGGTGACGCACTTGGTCTCGGTGAAGAACTGGAAGCCGTCGCGACCGAACACGTGGTTGTCGCCGAAGAAGCTGTCCTTGTGCCCGCTGAACGGGAAGAAGCTGACCGGCACCGGGATGCCGACGTTGATGCCCACCATGCCGGCGTGCGTGCGCCGGGCGAACTCGCGCGAGTAGTAGCCGCTCTCGGTGAAGATGCACGACCCGTTGGCGTACGGGTTGTTGTTCATCAGCTCGATGCCCTCTTCGAAGTCCTTGACGCGCTTGACGAAGAGGATGGGGCCGAAGCACTCCTCGCGGCCGCACTCCATGTCCTCGGTCACGTGGTCGAAGATGGTCGGGCCGACGAAGTGGCCGCCGTGCAGATGCTCGGGCAGGCTGTCGTTGATGCCGCGGCCGTCGAGGACGAGCTCGGCGCCCTCCTCGATGGCCCTGTCGATCCAGCCCATGACCGACTTCTGGTGCTCGGCGCTGACGACTGGGCCGAGCTCGGTCTCCGGCTTGGTGGCGTCGCCGACGACGCGCTCCAGGGCGAACTTCTTCATGAGGGCGACGAACTCGTCGGCCACCGACTCCTGCACGACGCACACGGGCAGCGCCATGCAGCGCATGCCGGCGCAGCCGAAGGTGGAGTTGATGATGCCTCGGGCGGCGCGCTCGAGCGACGCGTCCTCGAGCACGAGGCCGTGGTTCTTGGCCTGCGTCTGCGCCTGCACGCGCTTGCCCTCGCTGGCGGCGATGCCGTACACGTGCTTGCCGACCGGCGTGGTGCCGACGAAGCTCACGCCGCGGACGGCCGGATGGCGGAGCAGCACCTCGGCCTGCTCCTTCTCGGCCGTGACCATGTTGACGACGCCCTTGGGCAGGCCGCACTCGTACAGCATGTCGAGCAGCAGGTGGCTGGTGAGCGGCACCGGGTTGGCCGACTTGAGGACGAAGGTGTTGCCGCAGGCGATGCAGATCGGCAGCATCCAGCCGAACGGGATCATCGCCGGGAAGTTGAACGGCGCGATGCCGGCGAACACGCCGAGAGGCTCACGGTAGCTGACCGTGTCGTGGCCCGTGGACACGTTCATCAGGCTCTCGCCCTTGAGCTGCATCGGCGCGCTCACGGCGATGTCGATCGCCTCGATGATCTTGATGACCTCGCCGCGGGACTCGTCGAGGTTCTTGCCGAGTTCTGTGCTGACCAGCGTCGCGATCTCGTCCATGCGCTCGATGAGCTTGGGGCGCCAGGTGAACAGGATCTCGGTGCGCTTCTGGATCGGCAGGCTCGCCCAGGCCGGGTAGGCCGCGTTGGCCGACTCGATGGCCTCGGTGACCTCGGCCTCGGTGCACATTGGCGTGCGTGCGATCACTTCGCCGGTGTTGGAGTTGGTGATGTCGACCCAGGTGTCGCTCTTGGAGTCGCGCCACTCGCCGTCGACCATGTAGCCGAGTGTCTTCACCTCAGTTCCGATCTGAGCCATCTCTCGTCCTCTCGCTGGATAGGGGTTGCCCTGTGTGGCTCAAAGGAGTCTAATCAATCAACTGATTAACTTCAATACCGGGGAGGATACCGGGGAGTGACGGCGCGAGAGCGGAGAGAACGAAGCAGAAGCGCAGCCGGAGGGCGGGCGAAGCCGTCCGCCGCCACCGCCTCGGTCGACCCACGACTGGGGATGACCCAGCCGGCGCTCAACATCCTGTACGCCGCCCAGCGCGTCCTCGTCGAGAAGGGGTTCTCCGGGCTCACGCTGCGGGCGATCGCCGCCGAGTCGGGCGAGAACTCGGCGATGGTGCAGTACTACTTCGGGAACAAGGAGGGCCTGGTCAAGGCCATGATCGACTCCGTGTTCCGCGACGACCAGCAGGAGGCGGCCGGCGCCCTGAGCTCGATCGCTCACGAGGACTGGCTGCCGCGGTTCGTCGACGGGTTGCGCCGGATCAGCGAATCGCGCTCCTTCCGCGTCTTCTTCGACATCCTGCCCTATGCGTTGCGCAACGAGGGGCTCCGCGGACGCATGGCGCGCGCCTACGACTCGTACCGCCGCATGAAGCACGACTGGCTCCGCGGCGAGGAGAAGGCGGGCGCCCGATCGTACTTGGACCCCGCTCCGGAGCTCGCGGGAGACGCGGACCCGAAAGAGGAGGAGGTCCTGCTCGGCGTGGCGGAGCTGATGACGGCCGTCGTCGACGGCCTGGCTATCCAGGAGGCCATCGACGACGAGTTCGACATGCGCCGGGCCTACGCCGTCCTCGAGTTCCTCCTGCAGCGCTCGCTTCCCGACCTGCTGGAGACCGGTCTGGCGGAGCCGGCCCGGCGAGGCTAGGCGCGGCTCTCAGCCCGGTTCGCCGTCGGCGCTGCCGCGGTCGAGTCGGCTGCCGTCCTGCGACAGCAGGAGCAGCGTCACGTCGTCCTCCAGGATGCGCTCGCGGCCGCCCTGCACGCCGTCCACGAGCGCGCGCAGGTCGTCCGGTCCGGTCGCGCGGCTGCGCCACAGCTCGGTCACGGCTGCGCGGAGCCCCTCGAGGCCGAGCCGCTCCTTGGATCCGGGCGCCAGTCGAGCCTCCATCAGGCCGTCGCTGAAGAGGAGCAGGCCCCACTCGTCCGGCAGCGTCACCTCGTGCGGCGCCCAGTCGCCGTATTGCTCGACGCCGAGCATCATCCCCGGGGTGTGCTCGAGCTGGACGACCTCGTTGGCGAGGAGGAGCGGCATGGGGTGGCCGGCGTTGACGAAGCGGGCCCGCCGGCCGGTCGCGTCGATCTCGACGGCGCAGACGGTGGCGAGCAGGCCGAGCCCCAGCTCTCCCTGCTCGGCCCGCTCGCTCTCGTCCAGCGTCAGGCTGTTCAGCGTCTTCATGTTGGCCTGGAGCGACGCGCCGCGCAGGGCCAGAGCGCGCCAGGCGGCGCGAAGACTGGCGCCCAGCGCCGCCGCATCGGGGCCGTGACCGGTCACGTCCCCGATCACCGCCGCTACCGAGCCGTTCTGTCGCGTGACGGCGTCGATGAAGTCGCCGCCGAGCAGCATGCGGCTCTCGCCCGGCCGGTAGTGGGTCGCGACCTTGATGTGGTCGGTGGTCACGTTGACGCTGGGGGAGAGGCTCGCCTGGAAGCGGCGGTAGAGGGCGGCCACCTCCTGCTGCGCCTGGGCCCGCTGGGCCTGCGACAGCGCCACGGCGGCGTGCTCGGCGAAGCGCTGCACGACGCCGAGCTCACCGCGCCCGGGCTCCGGCCGGCGCTCGGCCCAGCTCATGGCGAGCAGGGCTACGGGCTGCTCGTCGAGCAGCACGGGGGCACGGATCGCCGAGATCTGCTCGGGGTCGGCCGTGATGGCGCGCGGCATCCGCGGTCCGAAGGGTTCGCTGATGTCGGGGATGAACTGCGGCAGGAGACTCTCGGCGAGTTCCTCCTGCAACTCGAGCGAAGGCTCCAGGATCCGCCGCTCCGGCGTCTTGCGGAGATACGGGGAGCGCGCCAGCAGGCGCAGCCGATCACCTTCGATGGCGAAGAGAGCCACGAGGTCGCAGTCGAAGGTCTCGCGGGCGACGTCGCAGATGGCTCGCGCCACCGACGACGGGCCGCCGCGGGCGTGGAACAGCGGTGTGGCGCCCACCACACGGTCGAGCGCGTCACGGGAGCGGTGCGCCTGGTCGAGCGACCGCGCCACCTGGGCGCGATAACGGTCTCCCAGCAGGCCCACGCCGAGACCGGCGGCGAGCCAGACGAGGATGACGGCAGCCGTGGTGGCGCCCTGCACGAGCCACTTGTCGGAGATCGCGATGAGGTCGTAGGCCACGCCGCCCACCAGCGCGAGCGCCCCGCCGACGCGGGGGCCGCCGGACACGGCGCCGGCGGCCACCGTCAGGGAGACGAGCGCCGCCGGCAGACCGATGAAGTGCTGTTCCAGGTCCACGTAGTGGAACGGGATGAGGAACAGCACGATGACCACCGCGCCCGCCGCGAACAACTGGACCGGGCGCGCTCTCAGGTACTCCGCGACCGCTAGGAGTCGCGAACGTACCGGGCCGAACGTGTCTGTCGGTCGGGAACCTGGCATCAGGTCAGGCGGTCCCGGCCCCGGGACCGCGGGTCAAGCTCGACTCAACTGTACTTCACGCGCGGGTCGAGCCACGTGTACGCAAGGTCTACTACGAAGTTGCTCACCGTGACAAGCAGCGCCGCGAACAGGACGGTCCCCATGATCATCGGCAGGTCCTGTGACTGGATCGCCATGAAGGCCTGTCCGCCGATGCCGGGGATGCCGAAGACGATCTCGAGGACGAGCACGCCGCCCAGGAACCAGCCCACGTCCATGCCGAGCAGCGTGACGATCGGGCTCCAGGCGTTGCGCATGATGTGCCGCCACACGACGGTCCTCTCGGGGAGGCCCTTGGCCCTGGCGGCTTTGACATAGTCCGCGTTCAGGATGTCGAGCATGCTGCTGCGCAACAGTCGTGAGTACCAGGCGGCGCCGGTGAGGCCAAGGGCGAGGCCCGGCAGGATGCCGTACAGAGGCGCCGCCCACCCCTCATAGCCGCCCAGCGGGAAGATGGGCCACTGGAAGGCGAAGACGTAGAGGAGGAGCATGCCCAGGAAGAACATCGGCATGCTCAGGAACAGCAGACTGAGCACCGTGAACAGGCGATCCCGGATCCCGTACTGCCGCAGGGCGCTGGTCATGCCGATCGGGATGCCGATGAGCAGCTCGAAGAAGATGCCGAAGAACGCGACCATGACGGTGGCGGGGAACCGCTGCAGGATCGCCTTCGCGACCGGGAGCTGGGTCTCGTAGCTGTAGCCCATGTCGCCCTGCACCAGGTGCCACATGTACGTGGCGTACTGGCGGTAGATGGGCAGGTCGAGACCCAACTCGCGGCGGATCCTCGCGAGGACGTCCGGGGTCGCGTGGGTGCCGGCGATGCTCTTGGCGGGATCGGCCGGCACGGCGAAGAAGAGCAGGAAGGTGATGAGGCTCACGAAGAAGAGCACCACCACCATCCAGAGCAGTCTGCGCACGATGTACTTGCTCATCACTCGCCGCCTGTCTTCCAGTACTCCTGGAACGTGTGGACCCACACGGGGTGGACGTAGACGCCGCCGGTGGTCTTCCCGTGCAGGCCGTTCCAGACCGGCTGGCACAGCGGGACGACCGGCGCGTCGGCCATGATGAGCTCCTGCATCTGCTCGAACAGACCGACGCGCCTGGCCTCATCGAGCTCGCTCGCCGCCTGCGCCACGAGCGCATCCACCTCGGCGTTCCGGTAGAAGCTCGCGTTGACGCCGCCGTCGACCGGGTCCGTGAACAGCGGCCGGATCCAGCCGCTCGGGTCCGGGAAGTCCTGATACCAGTCGCCGAGCCCCATGGCGGCGTGACTGTCCCTGCGGCCGATGACGTCCCAGTACCGGTCACGCGGCAGCTGCTCGAGGTCCGTCCGGACGCCGGCCGCCTCGAGGTCCGCCCGGATGCTCTCGGCGAGCGCGGGGAACGGGTCGACGCCGTGCGTGAAGAAGCGGACCGTGAAGCCGTCCGGGTACCCGGCCTCCGCGAGCAGCCGCCTCGCCTGTCCCGGGTCGTACTCGTAGAAGCTCGCGCCGGCCTGATGGCCGGGCATGCCCTTCGGGTACAGCTGCCCGAGGATCTCTCCCTGCCCGGCCAGCAGCTTCCGGATCTTCTCCTTGTCGACGGCATGGCTGACGGCCCGTCGCACCCGCGCGTCGGTGAACGGCTCCTCGAGCACGTTCATGAACACGTAGTACCAGGCGATCTGGGGAGCGCTGACGACGGCGTCCCGCAATGTTGGGTCATCGGCGACGCGGCGGTGATCGGCGGCGGCGATGCCGTCGCCGAGCACATCCACGTCGCCTGCCTCGAGCTTGGACAGCGCCGTCCCGGGAGTCCCCGTGAAGTCGAAGCGCATCTCGTCGACCCACTGGTCGTCGTCGCCCGTCCAGTACTCGTTGCGGACTGCGGTGAGGGACTGGTCGGGACGCCACTCCGAGACGACGTAGGGACCGGTGCCGAGTGGCCTGCGGCCAATGCTCTCGCCGACCTTCTCCACCCATTCTTTCGGCATGACCGACGTGAACGGCATGGTCATGGCCATGAGGAACGCGGCGTCCGGTCGCTCCAGGGTGATCCGCACCGTAGCGTCGTCGATCACCTCGTAGCCGCTGATCTCGTCAGATTGGCCGTCGACGAAGGCCCGGGCGCCGGCGATGCCCATGTAGAAGCGCCTCGCCGGCGCCTTCGGGTTGCCCATCATGCGCTCGAAGCTCCACTTGAAGTCGGCGGCCTTCACCTCGCGGCCGACGGGCGGCGCGAACCGGACGCCCTTCCTCAGGCGGAACGTGTACACCTTGCCGTCCGCCGAGATGCCGCCGTTCTCCCGGGAGGGCACCTCCGTCGCGAGGTCCGGGACGAGCCGTGTCCCGGCCTTCCCCGGCCGGGAGGCGTAGGTGAGGAACGTCTGATAGGTGAGCCGCTCGATGCACCAGGATTCGATCTCCCACGCGATCGCGGGGTCGAGCGTCGCGGGCTCGCCCTGGAAGGCGACGGTCAGCGTGCCGCCCCTGACCGGCGCGGAGGTGCCGGAGGCGCTGTCGCCCGCGTCGCCGCAGGCGACAGCGAGGGCGACGAAGGCCGACAGCGCCGCGAGCGCCGTCGCCGTCCGTGTGCCGCGCCGTCTCCCTCTCACTCTTCAGGCTCCTTCTTCTGCCCGGAAGCATCAGAGCAGAGGCGGCGGCGGCCTGCCGGCCGCCGCCGCCCGTCTGCTACTTCTTCCAGTACTGGGTCGGGTCGATCTGGTTCACCGGATGCAGGTAGAAGCCGCCGGTGGTCTCCGAGCACATCGTCGTCTGGATCGGCTGGTAGCAGGGCACGTACGGCGCCTCTTCGGCGAGCAGGTCCTGCATCTCCGAGTACTTGGCGATGCGCGCCTCGGGGTCGGTCATCGCCTGCGCCTCGGCGAACATCTTCTCGAGCTCGGGACTCCACCAGAAGCTCGAGTTCATGCCGCCCTGGACGGCGTTGGACTTGCTGAACAGGGGCACGATCCAGTCGCTCGGGTCGGGATAGTCCATCCACCAGCCGAAGCTGCCGGCGGTGAGCGTCTTGGGCGTGCTCTGCTGCGTGTAGAAGGTGTTGTTGCTCATGGTCTTGAGGCCGGCCTTGACGCCGACGGCGGCCAGGTCGGCCTGCACCGACTGCCAGAGCTTGGGGTTCGGGTCGACGTTGTCCGTGTACAGCATCGTCTCGAAGCCGTTCGGGTACCCGGCCTCGGCGAGCAGCTGCTTCGCCTTCGCCGGGTCGTAGCCGTAGTAGACCTTGCCCTCGACGTACCCGGGCATGCCCTTGGGATAGAACTGCCAGAGGCTCAGCGCCTGGCCGGCCTGGAGCTTGACCAGCTTCTCGCGGTCGATGGCCCAGCTCAGCGCCTGCCGCACCTTCACATCGTCGAACGGCTCCATCCCGACGTTCATGAACATGTAGCTGATGGCCACGAGCGGCTGCGTGTAGACGAGCTTGCTGAGCTTGGGGTCGGCCTTGACGCGCGGGATGTCAGCCACGGGCACGCCGTCGCCGAGCACGTCCACCTCGCCGCGCTCGAGCTTGAGCAGCGCGGTCTGCGGGTTGAAGGAGAGCTGGTAGTTGACGCCGTCGAGATAGGGCTTGCCCTCTTCCCAGTAGTCCGGGTTGCGGGTGAGCACGATCTCACGGCCCGGCGTCCAGCTCTGGAACACGAACGGGCCGGTCCCAAGAGGATGGCGGTTGAACTGCTTGCCCCATTTCTCGACCCACTCCTTGGGGACCACGTCGCAGAACTCCATCGTGAGGGCGTTGAGGAACGAGAGGTCGGGGCTCTTCAGCGTGATCTCGATGGTGTAGTCGTCGATCACCTTGTAGCCCGTCACCTCATCGGCCTTGCCCTTGATGAACTCGGTCGCACCCACGACGCCCTCGTAGAAGGAGGTGGCGGGGCAGCGAGGCTCGCTCAGCATGCGCTCGAAGCTGTACTTGAAGTCCCCTGCGGTGACCTCGCGGTTCACCGGCGGCTGGAACTTGACGCCCTTCCGAAGGTGGAAGGTGTACACCGTGCCGTCGGACGAGATGCCGCCGTTCTCGGTGCTGGGCAGCTCCGTCGCGAGACAGGGAACGAGCTTCGCCCCCTCGGCACCCTCGGCGTGCGCGTACTGCAGCAGTCCCTGGTAGATGTCGTGTTCGATCTGCCAGTCGATGACGTTCCACGCCACCGCGGGGTCGAGACTCGACGGCTCCGTGAGATACGCGAGCGTCAGCGTGCCGCCCTGCTTGGGCTGGTCGTCAGACGCCGACGTCGGGCTGCTCCCTCCCTCGTCCGACGAGCCGCAGCCCGCCAGCCCGACGGCCAGCACGAGGGCAAGCGCGAGCACAGCGGCCGCGGCGGCTCCTCTCTTGATGGATCTCCTCATGACTTCCTCCTTGGACGTCCCCATCCGTTGGGTCTCCGGGTCAGCGCCGGCGCTGCTTCGGGTCGAAGGCGTCGCGCAGCCCGTCACCCACGAGGTTGAACGCGAGCACCGTGATCATGATGGCGAGGCCGGGATAGATGACGAGGTGCGGCGCGGAAAGGTAGTAGCTCTGGCCCTCCGCGATCATCTGGCCCCAGCTCGGCGTGGGCGGTTGCACGCCGAGGCCGATGTAGCTGAGCGTCGCCTCGAACAGGATCGTCGTCGCGAGTCCGAGGCTGGTGTACACGAGGATCACCGCCACGAGGTGCGGCAGGATGTGGCGGAAGAGGATGCGCGCGCTGCTGCACCCGGTGAGCCGGGCGGCGTCGACGAACTCCTTCTCCCGGATGGAGAGCACCTCGCCGTGGATCACGCGGGTCATCGGCGTCCAGTACACGATGCCGATGACCAGGATCAGGATCCAGATGCTCGGTTTGAGCACGCTCACGAGTGCGACGGCCAAGAGGATGATGGGGAACGCCATCATGACATCGGTCATGCGCATGAGGAGCGTCTCCACCCAGCCCCGGAAATAGCCGGCGGTGAGGCCGAAGACCACGCCGAGCACGAGCGCGAAGCCGTTGGCGAGCACGCCCACCACGAGGCTCACCCTGGCTCCGTACATGAGCCGGCTGAGCAGGTCGCGGCCGAGCGTGTCGGTGCCGAGCGGGAACTGGCTGGAGGAGCCGACCGGCATGCCCTCCATGGTGAGGCCTTCGCTGTACTGTCTGGTGGGGTCGTGAGGGGCGATCCAGGGCGCCAACACGGCGATGAGGACGATCGCGATGATGATGACCACGCCGATCATCGCGAACCTGTCGCGCCGGAACCGGCGCCATATGTCGCCCCACAGGGAGCGGTGCTCGATGAGCAGCGCGTCGGGGTTCCACATGCCGGCGGCGCCGACGGCCGTGCCGATCTCCGCCGCCGGCGCGATTGAGGTGCCGAGCCCGAGGTCGATCTCCGTCTCGGGCTCGAGGCCGCCGACGGTACGGCGGTAGGCGCCGATGGTCTCGCGGTCGACGTCCGGCTTGTGCGGCCGGTAGCCGCCGCCATGGTCGCTCACGGCCCGTCACCTCCCTCCGTGGAGCCGGCGACGACCGCGAGGTCGTCCTCGCCGGCACGGATGCGGGGATAGTCCGTCTCTGTGATGAGGTGACAGGAGGCCCAGCGGCCGGGACGGACCTCACGCAGCGGCGGGTCCTGGGCGTCGCAGAGGCCTTCCCGAGCTGCCGGGCAGCGGGTGTGGAAGTGGCAGCCGCTCGGCGGCTCGACGGGGCTGGGCACGTCGCCGGTGAGGACCACCGGCCGGCGCCGCTCCTCGGCCTCAGGGTCGGGGATGGGCACGGCGCTGAGCAGCGCCTGCGTGTAGGGGTGCATCGGCTCGCCGTAGAGCACTGCGTTCTCGGCGAGCTCCACGATCCGCCCCAGGTACATCACCGCGACGCGGTCGCTGATGTGGCGCACCACCGAGAGGTCGTGCGCGATGAACAGGTACGTGAGCCCGAACTCCCGCTGCAGCTGCTGCAGCAGGTTGATGATCTGCGCGCGGATGGAGACGTCGAGCGCGCTGATGGGCTCGTCGCAGACGATGAAGTTGGGCTCGACGGCCAGCGCCCGTGCGATGCCGATACGCTGGCGCTGGCCGCCGCTGAACTCATGCGGGTAGCGGTTCAGGGTGTTGGGGTTGATACCGACGGTCTCGAGGAGTTCGCGCACCCTGGTCTTGCGCTCGGCCTTGCCGCCCATCCTGTGGACCAGCAGGGGTTCCCCGATGATGTCGCCGACGGTCATGCGGCTGTTGAGGCTCGCGTACGGGTCCTGGAAGATCATCTGCATGCGCTTGCGTTGCTTGCGCAGGCGGCGCCCCCTGAGGTCGGCGAGGTCGCTGCCCTCGTACAGCACTCGCCCGGCTGTGGGGCGGATGAGCTGCAGGATGGCGCGACCGGTGGTGCTCTTGCCGCAGCCGCTCTCGCCCACGAGGCCGAGCGTCTCGCCGCGGCGCACGTCGAACGTCAGACCGTCCACGGCGTACACGGCGCCCACCTTGCGCTGGAAGACGACGCCGCTCGTGATGGGGAAGTGCACGCGGAGGTCCTCGACGCGGACCAGCGCGTCCCCGCTCGCGACGGCGGCGGTCACGCGACGACCCCCGCCGCCTCGTGCAGACTGGCGCTGTGGAAGCACGCCGAGAGGCGACCGTCGCCCGTGCTGGCGAGCTCCGGCTCGGCCTGCCAGCACTCGTCCGTGGCGAGGAAGCACCGCGGCGCGAACGCGCAGCCGGGCGGCAGGTGGGCGAGGTCCGGCGGCAGGCCGCTGATCGTCTGCAGGGTGTCGCGCCGGGGCTCGTCGAGCCGCGGGACGCTCTTCAGCAGACCGACCGTGTACGGGTGGTGAGGTCGAGCGAACAGGGCCTTCGCGGGTCCGCTCTCGACGATGCGGCCGGCGTACATGACCAGGATGCGCCGGCACATGCCCGCCACCACCCCCAGGTCGTGGGTGATGACGATGACCGCCGCCTCGTGCTCGCGGCTCAGGCGCTTCAGCAGGCGCAGGATCTGCGCCTGGATGGTCACGTCCAGCGCGGTCGTGGGCTCGTCGGCGAGCAAGAGCCTGGGATTGCAGGAGAGGGCGATGGCGATCATCACGCGCTGGCGCATGCCGCCGCTGAACTGGTGCGGGTAGTCCTTGATGCGGCTGGCTGCCTTCGGGATGCCGACCTCGTCGAGCAGTGCGATGGAGCGCTTCACGGCGTCGGCGTGGCTCAGACCGAGGTGCAGCTCGAGCCCCTCCGTCATCAGGCGCTCGATGCTGAGCACCGGGTTCAGGCTGGTGATCGGATCCTGGAAGATCATGCTGATCTGCCGCCCCCGGATGGCCCGGACCTCGGCCTCGGGCAGGGTCAGAAGATCCCGGCCGTCGAACTCCACGCTGCCGCTCATCGTGACGTTGGGCAGCATGCCGGTGAGACCGATGATGGCACCGGCGGTGACGCTCTTGCCGCAGCCGCTCTCCCCCACGAGGCCGACGAGCTCTCCCGGCGCCACCTGGAAGCTGACGCGGTCGACCGCGTGGACCATCCCTTCCTGGGAGGCGAAGTCCACGGTGAGATCCGTCAGTCGGAGAAGTGCCCTGCCATCAGCGCCCATGCGCCGTCATCCTACAGCACGGTGTGGCGAGGGATGGTTGCTGCTTCGGCTCGGGGACCACGGCTCCGGCTTTGACGCCCAGGCGCCGGGCTGGTAAGCATGGGCGCGAGGACACCCAGGGAGTTGGCGGACACCAAGGACTCGATCGATGGCTCACGTCACGACACGCGCGTTCGACCTGCGCACCTCGACGCCGTTCGGCATCTCCCGCTGGACGCGCAGCGAGTTCCCCCGGTTCGTCGTCGAACTGACCGACCACCGGGTGACGGGCATCGGCGAGGCGGCGCCCGATGCCCGATACGGCGAAGGGCGCGACCGGGACATGGAGCTCCTGAGGGATTGGGCGCCGGAGATCGCCGATCTGGTGGGGCCCGCCGGCGTGGAGGCGTTCTGCGAGTCGCTGGCGGGGGCGGGCGTGCCCGCTCTCCGCGCCGGACTGAGTGCCGCCGCCTGGGACCTGGCGGGCAAGCAGGCGGGCGAGCCCGTCTGGCGCATGCTGGGGCTCGCCCGCCCATCCGTGCGGACGTCGTTCACGGTCGCCATCGGCGCGCCCGACCAGCTGCTGGCGCAGGCGCGCGCCGCGGCCCGCACCTTCGGCACGCTCAAGGTGAAGCTGGGGTTCGAGGGCGACCTCGACGTCGCTCGCCGTCTCAAGCGTGAGCTGCCGGACGTGACGTTCCGGTACGACGCCAACGAGGGCTGGGACCGCGACCGGGCCGAGGCCGCCCTCGCGGTCCTCGAGGACCTGGACGCCGAGCTCGTCGAGCAGCCGCTGCCGGTCGCCGACACCGAGGGCATGGCGCTGCTCAAGGAGCGCACCCGGGTGCCCCTGCTCGCCGACGAGGCGGTCCTTTCGCTGGACGACCTCGATGCCGTGGGCGACGCCTACGACGGCGTCGTCGTGAAGCTCGCGAAGGCGGGCGGGATCGCCGCCGCCTTCGCACTCCTCTCCGCCTGCGCCGAGCGCGGCCTGCGGGTGCTCATGGGCTGCATGGTCGAATCGACTCTCGGCGCCGCCGCCGCCCTGCAGCTCGCCGGCCTCGCCGACTGGGTGGATCTGGACGGGGCGCTGCTGCTGGCGCACGACCCCTTCGAGGGGATCGTCGTGGACGGAGACCGGCTCACGGCGCCGGAGGAGCCCGGTCTCGGGGTGCGGCCGGCCGGATGACTCGGGGGCGGCTCCGCCGAGGGGGCAGCTCTCCACCGCAAGCCCAGACACGCCCCGTCAGATCGCCGCGTGAGCCCCGGCGTCCACGTGCACGACTTCGCCGGTGATGGCGCGGCTGAGGTCGCTGAGCAGGAACACGGTGGCGTCGGCGACCTCGTCGCTGGTGACGTTGCGCCGCAGCGGCGTGTGACTCTCCAGCAGGTCCAGCATGCCGCTGAAGTCCTTGACGGTGCGTGCGGCGACGGTCGCGATGGGGCCGGCCGACACTGCGTTCACGCGGATCCCCGCCGGCCCCAGGTCGGCCGCCAGGTAGCGCACCGCGCTCTCAAGCGATGCCTTGGCCGGTCCCATGACGTTGTAGTTGGGCACGACCCGCCAGGACCCCGCGTACGTCATGGTGACGATCGCGCCGCCCCGCGTCATGAGGCGGCGCGCCTCCCTCGCCATCGCGACGAGCGAGTACGAGCTGATGTCGTTGGCCTGGGCGAACCCCGCCCTGCTGGTCTCCACGAAGTCGCCCTGCAGGTCCTCGGCCGGCGCCCAGGCGATGCTGTGTACGAACCCGTCCAGCACGGGCATGTGCTCCGCCACCTCGTCGATGGCCCGGCGTACGGACTCGTCGCTTCCCACGTCGAGTTCGATCATCGGCGCTCCGCCGAGTTCCTCGGAGAGACGGCTCACGCGCCGCCTGAGGCGCTCGGCCTGGTACGTGAGGACCACGGCGCCGCCGTGGCGCCCGATCGCCCTGGCCACCGCCCAGGCGATCGAGCGCGAGTTCGCGGCGCCCGTCACCACGAAGCTCTTGCCCTCGAGCAGACCCGTCATCATGTCCCCCCGGTCGTCCCAGTCTCCGTCATCACGGCCGCGGCGGTCTCCGGCGCCGTTTCGCGGCTCTCAGCCGCGGGCCGCAAGGGCTTCTTCCCCAGCAGCAGGAACTGCCGCGCCCAGTAGTCGCGGAACACGTAGAGCGAGAGGATCAGCGAAGCCGCCCGGAT
>JAAZAR010000052.1 GCA_012514235.1 Actinomycetota bacterium | reverse complement strand
GTCGCCGGAGATGCAGACGACCTTGCTGCGGCCGCGGCGCGCCAGCGCCGCGGCGATGGTGGCCGGCAGCCCGAAGCCCATGGCGGCGAACCCGTTGCTGATGAGCACGGTGTTGGGCTCGCGCGCCTCCCAGAAGCGCGCCACCCAGAGCTTGTGCGCGCCGACGTCGCTGATGAGCACGTCGTCGGGAGCCAGCAGCTCGCGCAGGTCGTGGAGCACGCGCTGCGGCTTGATCGGGTAGTCCTCGTCCGTGCCGGCGTCGAGGACGCGGCGGAAGGCCCTGCGGTACGGCCGCGTCTCGATGCTCGCGACCTCCTTGCCCTCGAGCAGGCCGGTGAGCTGGAAGAGGATGCGCGAGAGGTCGCCGATGAGCTCCACCTCCGGGATGAAGTGCCCGTCGATCTCGGGCGGCACGGTGTCGATACAGACGATGCGCTGTCGCCCTTCCGGGTTCCAGGCGGAGGGCGGCCACTCGATCATGTCGTAGCCGACGGCAACCACGAGGTCGGCCCGGCCCAGCAGCCCCTGCGGGTAGTCCTGCCGGCGCAGGCCGGCGGTGAAGAGGAAGTGCGGGTCGGACGCGTCGACCACGCCTTTGCCCATGAACGTGGTGATGACGTGCAGGCCGGTCTGCTCGCAGAAGCCACGGAGTGCGGCCGCGGCATCCTGGCGGACCACGCCGTTGCCGGCGAGGATCACCGGGTGTTTGGCGCCCTGGATGATCTCGGCCGCGCGGAGGAGGCTCACGGGGTCTGCCTCGATCATGGCCTCCGGACCTCGCGGCAGCGGGGTCCCGGCGACGGCCATCCCCATCACGTCCTCGGGGAGTTCCAGGTGCGTGGCACCGGGCTTCTCGGCGGCGGCGATGCTGAACGCCTTGCGCACCGCCTCGGGGACCATGCGCGGATGGTGGATGCGCGTGTTCCACTTGGTCATGGGGGCCAGCATGTCGACGGTGTCGATGAACTGGTGCGTCGTGTCCTTGTGCATGCCCGCGAGCCCGGTCTGGCCGGTGAGCGCCACCAGCGGCGCGTGGTCGAGCGTCGCGTCGCCGACGCCCGTGGCGAGGTTGCTGGCGCCCGGTCCCAGGGTCGCGAGACACACCCCCGGGCGCCCGGTGAGGCGTCCGTAGGCGTCGGCCATGAAGGCGGCCCCCTGCTCGTGCCGCGTGGGCACGAAGGTGATGAGCTGCGAGCGGTCGAGGGCCTCGCTGAGGTCGAGCGTCTCCTCGCCGGGGATGCCGAACACGAACTCCACGCCCTCGTTCTCGAGGCAGTCGACGAAGAGGCCGGCGGCGGTGCGCGGAGCCTCGCCGACGGTGGCGGGCGGGAAGACGGAGTCAGGTCTGTGGGTCATGCCGCCCCTGAGTCTAGCATCGCACTACCGGTCCGGGGTGCGGAGGTGGCAACACGTCCGGCGTGTTCGGACGGACGACGGCCGCGGCGGCGCCAGCCGCCGCGGCCTCTTGAAGAGCTCAAGCGCCGCGCGGGCGGCGCGGGCGCGGCGCCCTCTCCGGGCGGCGCGTGCGCGGCGGCCTCGCCGCCTTGGCCTCGGCGTCGCTGGCGAACGCGTCGAGATCCAGGTAGTCCGGCCAAGGAAGGGCCGGAAGGAAGCCCGCCGCCAGGCCGATCATGCCCGCGTTGTCGGTGCACAGGCTGAGCGGCGGCAGCGAGAGCCGCAGGCCCTCGGCCTCGCAGGCCTGCGTGAGCGCCGCGCGAAGGCCGGAGTTGGCGGCCACCCCGCCGGCGACGGCGACGCTGCGGAGCCCCTCGTGCTGCGCCCCGGCGACCGTCTTCTCCACGAGCTGACGGACGATGGCCGCCTGGTACGAAGCGGCGATGTCGGCGCGGTGCGCCTCGACCTCCGCCTCGTCGCGGTCTCTGAGGTCGTAGAGGAGCGCCGTCTTGAGGCCGCTGAAGCTGAAGCCGCGACCCCTCGGCATGCTGCGCGGGAAGCGGGCGAAGCCCGGGTCGCCGCGCGCCGCCAGTCGGTCCAGCTCCTTGCCGCCCGGATAGCCGAGCCCCAGCAGCCGGGCGCCCTTGTCGAACGCCTCGCCGGCCGCGTCGTCCAGGGTCTTGGCGGCGACGCGGTACCGCACGCCCTCCTCCACCACAGCGAGCAGCGTGTGCCCGCCGCTGGCGACCAGGCAGATGAAGGGCGCCTCGATGCCGAGGGCGTAGTTGGCGGCGATGTGCCCCTGCAGGTGGTTCACCGGGATCAGGGGCAGCCGGCGCCGACAGGCGACCGACTTCGCCGTCGCCAGTCCGACAAGCAGGGCGCCGATGAGGCCGGGGCCCTGCGTGACGGCGACGGCCGCCAGGTCGTCCCACGTCACGCCGGCGCGGCTCATCGCCTCCGCGATCACCTCGTTGACGAGCTCCGTGTGGCGGCGTGAGGCGACCTCCGGCACCACGCCGCCGAACTGCGCGTGCAGCTCGTCCTGGGACGAGACGACCGAGGAGAGCACCTCGCGGCCGTGCACGACGGCCGAGCTGGTGTCGTCGCAGGAGGTCTCGACGGCGAGGATGGGCCCGGCGGGCGCAGCCTGCCCGGGCTCGGCGAGATCCGTCCTCATGCCGTGTCGCCCTCCCAGTCCTTCCACATGATCACCGCGTCCTCGCGGTCGTCGCTGTAGTAGCCGGGACGGACGCCGGTGGAGACGAACCCGAAGCTGCGGTACAGCTCGATGGCGGGACCGTTCGATGCGCGGACCTCCAGCGTGTGCCCGCGGTGACCCCGCCGCTCGGTGACGGCGAAGTACGCCTCCAGCAGACGCGACGCGATGTGCTGGCGTCTGACCTCCTCGGCCACGCAGAGGTTCATGAGATGCCACACGTCGACGAACATGTCGGCGATGAGGTAGCCGACGATCGCCCGCGCGTCCTCGCAGACAAGGCAGATGCCGCTCTCCCGGGCAAGCTGGCCGTGGAAGATGGCGAGCGACCACGGCAGCGTGAAGGTACGCGCCTCGAGCGCCGCCACCGCCTCGAGGTCGGTGAACTGCATCGGACGGATCACCCACTCGTGGCGCGGCGCGTCAGGGACGGCCTGGAGGTTCACGGCGCGCACCCTCGGGTCGGGCCGCCCGCGCCTGGGGAGCCGGGTCCGGCCGCGCGCGGCTTCGCGTCCGGAGCGCGGCCGTAGAGCGGCAGCACCAGGTCGGGGCCGCGGACGACGCCGGGCGCGCCGCAGGCGACCGCCCGGCCCACCATCGCCGCCGTCGGGGCGACCACGCCGGCGGCCGCCCGCGCCGACGGGGGCAGCAGCTCGCCGTACAGCGCCGCGCCGTCGCCGCCCACGACCACGGGGCCGCGGTCGGCGAGCCAGCCGGCGAGCTCGTCGGCCGGCACGACGGCGACGTCCTCGATCTGGCGCACGCCGTCGCCGTCGGGCTCGAAGACGGCGGCGAAGACCTCGCGCCGGCGGCCGTCCACGAGCGGCACGAGCCGACCGCCGGAGGCGGCCTCCGGCGCGCCGGCGAGCGCCAGGGCCAGGGCCGAGAGCGTCGGTACGCCGGCGAGCTCCGCCCGGCCGTCGGCCTGGGCGAGGGCACGAGCCGTGGCGATGCCGATGCGCAGGCCGGTGAAGGCACCGGGCCCGAGACCGGCGGCCACCGTCCCGACGTCGTCCCAGCCGCGCCCGGCCTCCTCGAGCACCTCGCGCACGAACGGCAGCAGCAGCCGCGAGTGCGCCGGACCGGCGAGCGAGACCCGTTCGGCGACGACGGAACCGTCGGTGGCGCAGAGCGCCGCCGAGCACGCCGTCGTCGCCGTCTCGAGCGCCACGATCACGGCCTCTCTCCTCCCGGCGCTCTCGACTCCCGCGTCACCGTGAGCCTCGCCTCCTCAGCGCCGGCGGCGACGTCGGCCTCGAACCGCTCGTCGCCGAAGAGCCGGGCGAGGCGGCTGGTGGGGGTGTGGTGCTCGAGCTCCACGCGCACGTCGGCCGGCGGCAGCGCATCGCTGCCGGCCGCCGGCCACTCGACGAACGTGATCGCGTCCTCACCCAGGTAGTCGTCCCACGCGAAGAGCTCCGCGTCGACGCCCCGGCTCAGGCGGTACAGGTCCAGATGATGCAGGCGCTCGCCCTCACGCCCACGATAGCTCTGGGCGAGGGTGAACGACGGGCTCGTGATCGCGCCCCGCACGCCCCTGGCGCGCAGGATCTCCCGGACGAGCGTCGTCTTGCCCGTCCCGAGGTCGCCCTCCACGGTGACCAGCGCCGGCGGGCGCAACCGGACGGCCAGCACGCGGGCGAGCTTCCGCGTCTGGGCCGTCGAGGCGAGGGCGAGGCCGATCATCTAGAAGAGGCCGAGCTGCTCCGGTTCGGCCGGGCTCTCGGGGGCCGGAGGCGGGTCCGGGCTCGACGAGACCGGAGACGGGTCCGGCGCGGCGCCGGAGATCGCCGACGGCTGGTCCGGCTCGGCGCCGGAGTCCGCGGTCGGCCGGTCCGGCTCGGGCGACGGGCGCGCCGCATCCCCGAGCGTCGGCGCGGCGGCGTCGACGGTCGTCGCCGGAGCCTCGTACCGGCGCAGATGCTCGGGCGGCCGCCAGGCCGGCCGCTCCGCGGCCGGCGGACCGGCCGCCTCCTCCCCCGGCGCGGGAGCCGCGTGCGCCAGCAGCTGCGGCAGGCGCGCGATGTCCTCCTTGAGCGTGGTGAGCATCGCCGGCGTGTACAGCGCCGCGGCGGGGTGGAAGATCGGATACAGGTAGAGCGGGTGCCCGGCGATCTCCGTCGCCCGCGGCTTCCCGTGCACCTTCGTGATCCCCGTCTGATCGCCGCTGAGCAGCTTGGTCGCGAAGTTGCCGAGGGTGCAGATGACCTTGGGCTTGATGATCGCGATCTGCCGGAACAGGTAGGGCCGGCAGGCCTCGATCTCCTCGGGGCGTGGGTCGCGGTTGTTGGGCGGGCGGCTCTTGAGGACGTTGGCGATGTACACCTGCTCGCGCGTCATGCCGATGGACGCGAGCAGCTGCTCGAGGAGGCGGCCGGCCTGGCCGACGAACGGCCGGCCCTGCTGGTCCTCATGATAGCCCGGCGCCTCCCCCACGAACATGAGGTCGGCGTGCGGATCGCCCTCGCCGAACACGACCCTCGTGCGGCTCGAGGCGAGCACGCAGCCGGAACAGCACTCGACCTCCTCACGGAGCGCGTCGAGGGCCGCGATCACGTCGTCAGTGGCAGGTGGCACAGGATCCGCTGGCACAGGTGGAGCAACTCCTGGTGGCTCCCTTGCCGCCGAGGTTGGCCGAGGACGAGTGGACGGCGAACGTGGACAGCAGCCGGCACACATCGCCGGAGTGACACTGCGGGCACTCCGGCCTGGCCCCGTTGCGAACGAGCTCCTCGAAGGCCGTTCCGCACTGGTTGCAGCAGAATTCGTAGATCGGCATGGCGGTAGTGTACCACCCCGAGCCGGCACTCAGACGCCGGGTCGGACGTCCCAACGCCACGGAGATTGACACACGCGCGCGCGAGGCCCTACGCTTCGTCTCGGCCCGGCGTCGAGCCTCGGCAGGCGACCGGGACACCGCCTGTGCTGCACAGGCCTTACGGCAGGCGCGGTACCTTCCCCAGCGGGCGGACCGCAGCCGGAGAGGTCGAAGGCTTGAACGTCGACGCGTACCGCTTCTGCGTGATCGGTCCCGGACGTCTGGGATCGACCGTCCTCGCCGGACTCAGGGAGGCTGACCTCACCGTCGCCGCCGTCGGCGTCCACGCCGACGACGACACCGACCTGGCCGCGTCGCTCCCGCACGTGCGTGTGCGCGACGCGGCGCTGGAGGCGGACGCGTGGTGGCTCGCCGTGCCGGACGACGAGATCTACGGCGTCGCCGGCCGGCTCGCAGGGGCACTGCCGGCCACCCGTCGGCCGGGCGCACCCCAGCCCCTCGCCATCCACTCCAGCGGCCTCGGGTCAGTGCACCTGCTCAAGCCGCTGCACGAACAGGGCGTGCGCACCCTGTGCCTGCATCCGTTGCAGACGTTCGCCGGCGAGCCCAGGGCCGAGCTCCTGCGCGACGTCCCCTGCGCCGTGACGGCGCTGGAGGAGCGTGACCTCCTGCTCGGCGAGGAGCTCGCCGGCCGCCTCGGCATGCGCCCCTTCCGCCTCGAGGACGACCAGAAGACGCTGTACCACCTCGCAGCCGTCGTTGGCTGCAACCTGCTGGTGGCGCTCGAGAGCGAGGCCAAGCGCCTCATGGACGAGGCCACCGCCGAGAGTCGCGGCCTCGACCACCTCTCCGTCCTGCTCGAGACGACCATGCGGAACCTGCTGCAGGGCGGCGAGCCGGCATCCGCGCTCACCGGCCCCGTGGCCCGCGGCGACGTCGGGACGGTGCGCGCACATCTTCGGCTGCTCGACCGCGAGAGCCCGCGGCTGGCCCAGACGTACCGGGCGCTCAGCCTCGAGGCGCTCGCCCTCGCGGCACCGCGCCTTGACGACGGGCAGGTCGAGACGCTGCAGGCGCTGCTGCGGACCGGAGGCGCCGGCGATGCCGGCCGGTCCGGTCCGCAGCCTCCCTCGCCGCCCAGCCCCTGGGCGGGAGGCCAGCCGTGATCGTCGCCCGGACCGTCGCCGAGGCGCGTGCTGCGCTGCGCGGTCTTCCGCGCCCGCTCGGGTTCGCACCCACCATGGGCGCCCTGCACGCGGGCCACCTCAGCCTGGTCGAGGCGGCCCGGGCTCGCTGCGCGAGCGTGGCCGCCTCCGTCTTCGTCAACCCGACGCAATTCGGGCGCGGCGAAGACTACGAGCAGTATCCGCGCGACGAGGACCGCGACCTGCGCCTCCTCGAGGAGTCCGGGGTCGCGGTCGTCTTCGCGCCGGAGACCGGCGAGATGTACCCGCCGGGCTTCGCCACCCGCATCCACGTCGAGGGTCCGCTCACCGAGAGTCTCGAAGGCGCCTCGCGCCCCGGTCACTTCGACGGCGTGGCCGTGGTCGTCACCAAGCTGCTCGGCGTGGTGCGGCCCGACGTGCTGTTCCTCGGCGAGAAGGACGCGCAGCAGCTCGCCGTCGTCCGCCGGTTCGTGCGCGACCTCGACCTGCCGGTCGAGGTCGCCGCCGTGCCCACACGGCGCGAGCCGGACGGCCTCGCGATGAGCTCGCGCAACGCGTACCTCACGCCGGAGGAGCGAGAGGTGGCGCCGGACCTCTACCGCGCCCTGCTCGCCGGCGCCGCCGCCGGCGAGCCCGGCGCGGCCGCCAAAGACGTCGTCGCGGCGGCCACCGCCGCGCTGCTCTCGCCGGCCGGCGGCCTCGACCCCGACGCCGTGGACGAAGCTCTCTCGCGCCCCCGGTTCCGGCTCGAGTACCTCGCCGTCGTGGACGAGGACACCTTCGTCCCCGAGGGCGAGCTCGGGCCGCGCTCGCGCCTCGTCGCGGCGGCCCGCCTCGGCTCCACCCGCCTCATCGACACGCTGTCGGTCGCGGTCACGCCGGATGGCCGCCACGATTCCCCAACGGACCCAGCAGCACCAGCCGGCGCGTACCCCACCCAGGACGCGACCACCTTGAAAGGAAGGACACCGTGAACCCCCTCATCACCCCCCGGACCAAGGAGCCTCACGTGCGCGAAGGCCTTGCTCGTGTCTTCACCGGCGCCGTCGAGTTCTCGAGCGCCGGCCACGCCGACATCACGCGAATCACGGACGAGGTCCGCGACCGCGTGGCCGAGAGCGGCATCCGCAACGGCACCGTGACCGTCTTCGCCCCCGGAGCCACGGCGGCGGTGACGACCATCGAGTACGAGCCGGGCGTGGTGCAGGACCTGCAGCGGGTACTCGAAGAGATCGTCCCGAGCAGCCGCGACTGGCAGCACAACGTCAACAACGGCGACGGCAACGGGCACTCCCACGTCCGTGCCGGTCTGCTCGGTCCCTCGCTGACCGTCCCCGTGGTGGACGGACGGCTCACGCTGGGCACCTGGCAGGAGATCGTGTTCTGCGACTTCGACGCGCGTCCGCGCGAGCGCTCTGCCGTGGTGCAGGTGATGGGCGTATGACTCCCGAGACCACGCCGGGCACGGGCCCGGGAGCCGAAGGCTGCGACCCGGGCCGCGAGCGCCCGATCGTCCAGGTCGCGCTCGACTTCGTCGACCTGCCGCGCGCCGTGGAGGTGGCGCGCGAGGCCGTCGCCGGCGGCGCGGACTGGATCGAGGCAGGCACGCCGCTCATCAAGGCCGAGGGCCTGAACGCCGTGAGGACCCTGAAGGCCGAGTTCCCGGACACGATCATCGTCGCCGACATGAAGACCATGGACGCCGGCCGGACCGAGGTGGAGTACGCGGCCAAGGCCGGCGCCGGTGTGGTCGGCGTGCTCGGCGCCGCCAGCGACAGCACGATCAGGGAGTGCGCCGAGGCGGCGCGCACCTACGGCTGCAAGCTCATCGTCGACATGATCGAGGTCGCCGACCCGGTCGCGCGCGCGCGGCGCGCGCAGGAGCTCGGCGCCGACTACATCGGCATCCACACGGCGATCGACCAGCAGATGCGCGGCGAGGCGCCGTTCGAGACTCTCAGGGCCGTGGCCGAAGCCGTGGACCTCCCGGTCTCCGTGGCCGGCGGCATCAACAGCGAGACGGCCGCGGCGGCGGTGGACGCCGGCGCCGCCGTGGTCGTCGTCGGCGGCGCGATCATCAAGTCGGCCGACGCGGCGGCAGCCGCGGCGGAGATCCGCCGCGCCGTCGACGAACGCGTCTGCATCGAGACCACGCTCTACAAGCGGGTCGGCGCGGACGACATCCGCGCCGCTCTGGAGAAGGTCTCGACGGCCAACCTCAGCGACGCCTGGCACCGCCAGCCGAGCCTGCCGGGCATCCGGCCGCTGCTGCCGGGCGCGCACATGTGCGGCCCGGCCGTCACGGTCCGCACCTACGCCGGCGACTGGGCCAAGCCTGTCAAGGCCATCGACGTGTGCAGGCCGGGCGACGTCCTCGTCGTCGACGCCTGCGACGCCACCCCGGCCATGTGGGGCGAGCTGGCGACGCACAGCGCGATGGTCAAGGGCCTGGCCGGACTGGTCGTGTGGGGCGCGATCCGGGACACCCCGGAGATCGCGCGCCTCCGGTTCCCCGCCTTCAGCAGCAAGGTGTGCGCCAACGCGGGCGAGCCCAAGGGTCTCGGGGAGATCAACGTGCCGGTCACGATCGCCGGACAGACCGTGCGCCCCGGTGACTGGATCGTGGGCGACGACGACGGAGTGATGGTCCTCCCCAGGGAGCAGGCCGTGGAACTGGCGAACCGGGCCATGGACGTCCTCGAGAAGGAGAACCGCCTGCGTGGCGAGATCGACGCCGGCAAGACGCTCGCCGAGGTCGCCTATCTGCAGAAGTGGGAGAAGCGCTGAGGGTCAGCGCGCCCGGCGCGCGCACCAGGCACGGAGGACGGATGTGCTGCGTGCTCCTGTCTGCATCCCGGGCTACGGACCGGAGAGAAGTGCGTGCTGTGCGGGACGACCAGCCTAGGAGGATGCGGGGCGGCGGCCGAAGGCGCGTACCGCACCCTTCTCCGGGGCGCCGGCGGCGTGCGCCGCGGCCGCCAGGTCGCGGCGCAGGGGCCGGCGCACGAAGTACACGAGGTGACCGGCACAGCGGCAGTCGCCGGCGCCGAAGCGGCGCGGGCGGCGCTCCGCGCCGGGAAGCGCCGCCAGGGCGCCGGCGAGCTCGCACTCCCCGGCGGCGCCGTCGACGAGCCAGGCTCGCTCCGCCGGGAACGCCGTGAACAGGTAGTCGGCGTGCCAGCGCAGCGGCTTGCGGGCGGCGAGGTGACGGGCGACGCGCGCCTCCCTCGCCCGGACGGCGCTGCCCACGTACGCGAACCAGCCGCGCTGCATCGTGACCTCGCCCAGGGAGCCGATGTGCAGGCGCGTGCGGCGAGGTACGCGGGTCAGCACCACGTAGAGACGGCTGACCGGCGCGTCGGGCGCCGCTTCGCCGGTGGACTCCTCGGGGCCTGAGGAGGGGAGCGCCGGCCCGCTCACCGGTCCAGCGCCTCCCAGTCTGCAGGCCTGGCCGTACGCGGCGGCGTGACGGCGCCGCGGCGGCTCCGCGATCCCGCCGCCATGCCGCCGCGGCGAGGCTGGCAGCGCGGACAGTAGTGCGTGCCTCGCCCGCCGACGACGACGCGTTCGACCGGCGTGCCGCACACACGGCATGGCTGGCCGGTGCGCTGGTAGACGTTCAAGATCTCCTGAAAGCTCCCGCGCCGTCCCGCCGGGTCGATGAAGCTCTCGATGCTCGAGCCCTCGTGGTCGATCCCGGCCTGCAGGGTCTCGAGGACGGCCGCGTGCAGACGCAGCGCCTCACGCGGCCCGACGCTCCCCGCCGCCCGGAGCGGATGCAGCCGGGCCCGGAACAGCGCTTCGTCGGCGTAGATGTTGCCGATCCCCGCGACGCGCCGCTGATCAACGAGGAACGACTTGAGCGGCGCGCGCCTGCCCTCCAGCGCCCTGCGCAGGTACCCGGGCGTGAACTCGGCACCGAACGGCTCGGGTCCCATCGCCCGGGCCTCGAAGAACGCGGTCTCGTCCTCGGGCGCGAGGGCCCAGAGGCGGCCGAAGCGCCGCACGTCCTGGAAGTGCAGCGCCGCGGCCGGCGCGAACTCCCAGACGAACCGCGCCGGCCGCTCCCCCGGCCCGGGCCGGAACACCAGCTGGCCGGTCATGCGCAGGTGGACGACGGCAACGGACGGGCCGTCGTGCGCGGCGGCCGGCCGCCCGGCCGCCGGCCCGCCGGAGGCGGGGCCGGCCTCCTCCGCCGGCCGTCCCATGTCGACCAGGAGGTACTTGCCGCGCCGGCGCAGGCCCGTCACCCGACGCCCCGCGAGGTACGCGTTGAGCTCCGCCCCCGTCTGCGCGCTCACCGTCCAGTCGTTGACGACGACCTCGCGCAGGAGCAGGCCGGGCAGACAGGCCAGCAGGCGGCGCCTGACGGTCTCGACTTCGGGGAGCTCAGGCATCGGTCGTATCGGAGGCTCCGCGAGAGCCGCGCGGCGCCTGCCCGTCCGAGGCCTCGGCCCGCTCCTCGCCGCGTCCCCACCAGTCCAGCAGGAACGCCCGCGCCCCGTCGGCGTCGGTGACCTCGCCTGCCTCGATCTCCTCTCCCAGGGCGTCCAGTGCCTGGCCGACCGCCGGGCCCGGCTCGATGCCGAGCACCTGCATCACGTCGTCGCCGCTCAAGAGCTGCGGCGCCGGGATCTTGCTGACCTCCGTCCACACCGTCCGGGCCAGCCGGTAGTGTCGCGCCATCGAGGCGAGCGACGTCTTCTCGCCGCGCGTCGCGAGCCGGTCGCAGAGGGAGACCACGACGGACTCGAACACCCACGGACTGACGTCCCGCCGGTAGCGGGCGAGGGCCCGGCGCGTCAGCGGCTGTTCGCGCGTGAGGAAGCCGAGTCTGAGGTGCTGCCGCACGAGCGTGCCGACGTACTCCACGAACCGGTTGCTGAGATTGAAGCGCCGGCCGATGTCGGCGCACATCTGTCTGCCGGTCTCGTCGTGGTGCCAGAAGATCACGCGGCCCTGGTCGTCGACGACACGCACCGCAGGCTTGCCGATGTCGTGCAGCAGCACGGCCCAGGAGACAGGCACGAGCGGCTCCACGCCGGGAAGTCCCGTCTCCTCGGGCGTCGCCAGGAAGCGTCGACCGCCGAGCTGCCCGACGACGCCGGCCGTGTAGGTGAGCGCCTCCAGCGTGTGCTCGAAGACGTCGAGGTGGTGATAGGGGTTCTGTCCCACTCCACGGAGCCGGTCGACCTCGGGAAGGACGACGCCGAGCGCGCCCCACACGGCGAGATCGCGCAGGGCCACGGACGCGGCGCGCGTGGCCAGCAGCGAGCAAAGCTCGTCGCGCACGCGCTCGCCGCTCACGCGCACGAGGCCTGGCGCGGCGCGGAAAGCGGCCTCGGTCGCGGCGGCGTCCGGGACAAGCTCGAACACGCGCGCCAGCCTGGCCAGCCGCAGCACGCGCAGCGGGTCGTCGTCCAGCGAAGCCGGCGAGCACAACCGCAGGCGCCCCGCGGCGAGGTCGGAGAGCCCGCTGAGCGGGTCCACGATGTCGTGACCATCCAGGGGGCGCGCAAGCGCATCCACGGTGACGTCGCGCGCCCGGAGGTCCGCCTCCAGGCGGAGGGCGCGCGTCCTCGCGTCCGGCGGGTCGCCCGGCGGGCCGCCGCGGAGCACGGCGACGTCGATGTGGAGGTCGCCGACGATGACGCGCCACGTACCGAAGACGTCCGACGTAGCGTACACGGCGCCGCCGAACCGGTCCGCCAGCGCCCGGGCGAGCGGTTCGGGCCGGCCGTCCACCGCGATGTCGACGTCGCGGACACGCCGGCCGAGCAGCTCGTCGCGCAGGCAGCCGCCGACCAGCCAGCCGGCCTCACCCGGACCTATCGCGTTGAGCGAGGCCCGGGTGATCTCGTCGGGCGTCGGCGGCGTGACGGCGTACCGGCGGGCGTCCATCGGCGTCATGTCGCCGGATCCTCCCCGCGGTAGCGGCGCACGACCCGCGGCGTCAGGCCGCAGACGACCTCGTAGTTGATGGTGCCGAGCATCCCGGCCACCTCCTCGCAGAGGATCCGCGGCGTCGACGGCTCGTCCGAACGAGGGCCTGTCGCCCCGGTCCAGACGGCCTCCGGGCCGCCGGCCACGCCGTCACCGGCAGCCCCGAACAGCACGACCTCGTCACCGGGCGCTCCCCAGTCGTCAGGGAGCCGCACCGTCATCTGGTCCATGCTGATGCGGCCGATGATGGGGCAGCGCCTGCCGGCGACCAGCACCTCACCGCGGTTGCCGAGCGCCCGCCGCATGCCGTCGGCGTAGCCCACCGGCACGATCCCGACCCGCGTGGCCCTCTCGGCGATCCAGGTCCGCCCGTAGCCCACCGAGTCGCCCGGGAGCGCCTCCCGGATGCCTGCGAGGTACGAGACGACCTTCATCGCCGGGCGGATGCCGTCCTTGAACGGATCGTCGTTGGCCGGGGCCAGGCCGTACATGGCGATGCCCGTGCGCACCATGTCGAAGTGGGCGCGCGGCCCGCGCAGCGTCGCCGCGCTGTTCGCGATGTGGCAGCGCAGATCCGGATACCGGCGCTTGAGCTGCGCCGCCAGACCGGCGAAGCACTCGAGCTGCCGCTCGAAGAACCCGGTGTCGGGCTCGTCCGCCGTGGCGAAGTGGCTCATGAGGCCGGAGAGGACCCCTCCGTCGTGAGCCCTCGCGCACAGCGCCGGCGCGACGCTCGGGCGCACGCCCAGCCGGCCCATGCCGGTGTCGACCTTGACGTGGACGGGGACGCGCAGCCGCACGGCCTCGTCGACGAACGGCTCCGACCACGCCACGACCTGGGCGCCGGAGCGCGCCGCTCGCTCCAGTCCGGCCCCCGTGAGCGGCCCGAAGATGAGCACCGGCGCCGTGATCCCCGCGTCCCGCAGCTCCTCGGCCTCGGACGCCGTCGCCACGCCGAGCCAGGACGACCCGGCCTCCAGGGCGGCGCGCGCGACCGGCACGGCTCCGTGCCCGTAGCCGTCGGCCTTGACGACGGCACAGTGAGCCGCGCCCCCTGGCAGGTCGCGCATCAGCCGCCGGACGTTGTGCCGGACGGCCTCCAGGTCGACCTCCGCGACCGCGCGGTGTCGCCCAGACAGCACTCAGAGCCCCAGGATCTTCATGATGTCGTGCCGGGTGACGATGCCCACGACCAGCTCTCCCTCCACCACGGGGACGCGATCGAACCCATGCCTCGACATGAGGGTGGCGGCCTTGCGGGCCGGGTCGTCCGGCGCGACGTACTTGACCTTGTCGGCGGGCGTCATGAGCTGCTCCACGTAGGCGGCCGCCGCCTTCTCCAGCTGCTCCTTGAACTTCTTCTGGCTCCCCAGGTAGATGATGCTGTCGAAGAGCTCGAAGTAGTGGGGCATCCGGATGTCGGCGTCCAGGGCCATGAGGTCGCCCTCGGTGACGATGCCGACCAACGCGCCTTCATCGTCGACGACCGGCGCGCCGCCGATGCGCCGGTCGCGGAACAGCGCGACGAGGTCCTTGACGGTCATGTCCGGCTTCACCGTCACGACCGGCGTGGTCATGATGTCGCGGACGAGGGCCTCGCCCCCGGTGACGTCAGTGGTGCTCATGCATCTCCTCCTGAGGACCGGCCTTGAGCCGCTCCACGGCGGCGGGCAGGTAGTGGAACAGGTCGCTCGCCACCATGCCCTCGCTGCCCACGGCGTCCTCCGCCGCAAGGTCGGCGGCGAGGCCGTGGAGGAAGGCGCCGAGACACGCGGCGTCGGTCGCCGGCAGGCCCTTGGCGAGATGGGCGACGATGACACCACTGAGGACGTCGCCCGTCCCGGGCGTCGCCAGGCCCGGATTGCCGGTCGGGACCACGTAGGCAGCTCCCGACGGGTCGGCGACGATGGTCGCCTCGCCCTTGAGGACGACCGTCGCACCCGACCGCTGGGCGGCGGAGCGGGCGCACTCCAGGCGCTGGGCCGCGACCTCGGCCGCAGGGCGGCCGATCAGGCGGCCCAGCTCGCCCTCGTGCGGCGTGAGCACGGTCGGCCGGCTCCGCTCGGCGAGCAGTTCGAGCCTCTCGCCGAGTGCATACAGCCCGTCCGCGTCCAACAGCAGCGGACGGTCGACGCCGACCAGTTCGCGCACCAGGAGACGCGCGCCGTCCGTGCGTCCCAGGCCGGGGCCGACGGCGACGGCCATGAGCTCGTCCGCCTGCTCGAAGACGGCCGAGCGAGCCTCGAGGCCGAACTGCCCGTCGTCGCCCGGCACCGTCACGGAGATGACCTCGGCGAACGGCTTCTCGGCGGCGGCGCCGGCGGGCAGCGCGCAGTGCACGAGGCCGGCGCCGGCCCTGAGGGCCGCGAACGCGGCCATGTGGGCGGCGCCCTCCATCCCCCGCGAGCCGCCGACCACGAGCACCGTGCCCACCGAGCGCTTGTGGTCCAGCGACCCCTTGGGAATGACGAGCTCGCCCATCGCCTCCTCGGTCAGCAGCCAGACGTCCGGGTCGTGGTCGCAGAGCCCGGGGATGCCGATCGGTGCGACCACGACCTCGCCGGAGAGCGCCCCGCCGGGCGTGACGAAGTGCCCCACCTTGGCGGCATGCAGCGTGACGGTGAGGTCCGCCTCCACGGCCGGTCCGTGGACCGCCCCCGTGCTCGCGCCTACCCCGCTGGCGATGTCGACGCTGACCACTTCGCCCGGCGCGGCGTTGATGAGCTCGATGGCCACCGCGGCGGACCCCTTGGCCGCGCCGGTGAACCCCGTGCCGAAGATCGCGTCGACGATCACGTCGGCCAGCTCCGTGAGCATCACGGCATCCTCGGAGAGCGCCCCGCCCTCGCCCGTCGCGGGGCGCACGTCCACCCCGAGGTTCGTGAGGATGTCGAGGTTGAGTCTCGCGTCCCCCCTGTACTCGTCCGGCGACGCGAGCAGGAACACGGTGACCTCCACGCCGCCGTCGAAGAGCTCGCGCGCGATCACGAACCCGTCGCCGCCGTTGTTGCCCTTGCCGGCGAACACGACCACCTCTTCAGGGTCGTACCGCTCGAAGATCTCCGTCGCCACGGCCAGCCCGGCGCGCTCCATGAGGTGCCCGCCGGGGATGCCGACGCCGTGGATGGCCGTGCCGTCGACCTTCTGCATGCCGTCGGCGGTGTACAGACCCAGCAACAGGGACTCATCCATCCGCGTCCTCCTTGAGTGCGGCGGCGACGGCGTACGCCGCGCCGCCGGTGTGGCTCAGCGAGATCTCGATGCGCGTGACCCCGAGGCGACGCGCGACGTCGGCGACGCCCCCGTGCAGCGCGACGAGGGGCTTCCCCCCCGACAGTACCTCGATGTCGCGCCACACGAACCCGATGATACCGATTCCGAGCGCCTTGCCGACCGCCTCCTTGGCGGCGAAGCGGGCGGCGTAGCGGGGCCAGGGATCGGCGAAGCCGTCACAGTAGGCGCGCTCCTGCTCGCTGAAGAGCCGCTCGTAGGCGCGCGGCAGCCGCTCGAGGAGCCTGCGGATGCGAGCGGCCTCGGTCACGTCGATGCCGAGGCCGACCAGCAGGCCGCCGGGCGGGATGCGCGGGAACCCCTGCCCCCCGCCGTAGTCTGTGCGAGCGGCGTCCATGCAGGCATTCTATCCGCAGCGACGCCGGCGCTCTCCCGGCACCGCCCGCCAGCCGCGCCGCTACTCCACGGTGACGGTCTTGGCGAGGTTCCGCGGCTGGTCGACGTTCAGCCCCTTGATGCCGGCGATGTGGTACGCCAGCAGCTGCAGCGGGATGACGGTGAGGATCGGCGCGAGGTGATGGTCGGTCTTCGGCACCCACAGCACGTCCTTGGACAGCTCTCCGATCACCTCGTTGTCGTCGGTCGCCACGGCGATGACGTCGGCGCCGCGAGCGCGCACCTCCTCGATGTTGCTGACGAGCTTGGGGAACACCGGCCCGTCGTCGGCGACGACCACGACGGGCGACTCGCTGTTGAGCAACGCGATGGGGCCGTGCTTCATCTCGCCGGCGGCGTACGCCTCGGTGGGGATGTAGCTGATCTCCTTGAGCTTGAGCGCGCCCTCGAGGCACACCGCGTAGCCCATGCCGCGCCCCAGGTAGAGGAAGAAGCGCTCGTCGTGGTAGCGCTGGGCGATCTGTTCGATGGCGCTTGGGCGAGCGAGCAGCTGCTCGGCGAGCTCGGGCACCTGGCGCAGCTCGCGCCCGAGCGCCGTGAGCTCGGCCTCGCTCATGGCGCCCCGCGCCCAGGCGAGGCGCAGCGCGAGCAGGAGCAGCGCGGCGACCTGGGCCGTGTGCGTCTTGGTCGCCGCCACCCCGATCTCCAGGCCCGCCCGCGTGAAGAGGACGAAGTCCGCGTCGCGCGTCGCCTGGCTGCCCATGATGTTGGTGAGCGCCAGCACCGGCGAGCCGGCCTCGCGGGCGAGCCGCATGGCGGCGAGCGTGTCCGCCGTCTCGCCCGACTGGGTGATGCCGATGACGAGCGTGTCCGGGTCGAACACCGGACGCCGGTAGCGGAACTCGCTGGCCACGTCGATCTGGACCGGGACGCGGGCCAGCTGCTCGATCGCATAGCTCACGATGAGCCCGGCGTGGAAGCTCGTTCCACAGGCGACGATGAAGATGCGCCGCAGGCGGCGCAGGAACTCGTCGCCCAGCCCTTCCACCTCGGAGAGGTCGACGGTGCCGTCCTCGCGGAGGCGGCCGGCGAGGGTGTCGCGCAGGGCGGCCGGCTGCTCGTGGATCTCCTTGAGCATGAACGTCTCGTAGCCGGCCTTCTCGGCCGCGTCGTCGTCGCCGGGGAACTCCGTCTCCTCGCGCACGATGGCGTTGCCGGCGACGTCGGTGTACTCCGCGCCGTCGGCGCGGAGCGTGACGACGTCGCCGTCCTCCAGCACGACCACCCGCCGCGTGTGGCACAGGAACGCCGGGATCGCCGAGGCGAAGAACATCTCATGCTCGCCGGCGCCCACCACGAGCGGCGTCTCCAGCCGCGTGCCCACGAGCCGGTCGGGCTCGTCGCTCGACATGGCGACGAAGGAGTAGTGCCCCTCGAGCTCGCCGAGCGCGGCGCGCACGGCGGTCGTGAGGCCCTCGTCCGCGTGCTCCTCGATCAGATGGGCGACGACCTCCGCGTCGGTCTCGCTGCCGAACGTGTGCCCCTTCGCCACGAGCCGCTCGCGCAGCTCCTTGTAGTTCTCGACGATGCCGTTGAGGACGATGGTGATGCGGCCGCTGCAGTCGCTGTGAGGGTGGGCGTTCTCCTCCGTCGGCCTGCCGTGCGTGGCCCAGCGCGTGTGGCCGAGCGCGACGCAGGCATCGGAGCTGTCCTCTCCGGCCGCCAGGAACAGCGCGTCCAGGTTGCCGACCGCGCGCACCACGTTGATGCCGTCCGGCTCGAGCAGCGCGAGACCGGCCGAGTCGTAGCCGCGGTACTCCAGCCGCTTGAGGCCGTCGAGGATGATGGGCTTGCCCGGACGACGGCCGACGTAGCCTACGATGCCGCACATGCGGTGCTCCCTTCGTGTGGGCATGGGCGCAGACGTGCGGGCGTGCGGACGGCACATCCGCGTCGCTTTGTTCCGCCGTCACCGGCGGGCTTTGTCGACGCGGTCACGACCGTGCCGGGCCGGGAGGCATCCGCCGAGTCTTTCGATGAACCTCCACCTCGTCACCCGCGCGGGGAACTCCCTGGGGAGCTGGTCGCGCGGGCCAGGCGCTCAGGGTTGCTGACGGGTGTCCGCTGCCGGCCGCTGCGTATGTCTGACGTATCTTACCCCGCGCCTCCCGTCATCTCCTCCGTGCGACGGATAAGGCCGCGGAGCGGCGACGCCGTCCGCGGCCCCGGCCGGGGTCACGCGCGCTCGATCACCGCGGTGACGTCGAACTCCACGAGGAACTCGGGGCGGGCGAGGATCGCCGGCTGGACGTATGTGCTGGCCGGCGGCTCGCTGACGAGGCGCGGAGCGTACTGCTGGTAGTACTTGAGCTCCGCTGCGCGCATCTGCTGGTAGTACTCGAGGTCCTTGAGCAGGATGACCGTCTTCACGATGTTCTCCATGGAGCTGCCCATCTCCTCGAGCACGGCCCTCACCTTGTCGAGGCACGCGAACACCTGCGCCTCCACGCCGACGGTGAGACAAGAGCCGTCTTCTGTGCTCTGGGGGGTCATGCCCGACAGGAACGCGAGATTGCCGACGACGATGCCGGCGGCGTACTTGGGCGTCCCCGGGTGCACGTTCGGGTGGACCTGCTCCACGCCGCCGATCTTGAAGGGGTAGTACTTCACTTCGTCGCTCACGGTAGTGCTCCTCAGGTCAGGTGTCGTTCGACGACGGCCACGATGCGGTCGCAGGCGGCGTCGACTTGCGCTTGGGTGGGCGCCTCGGCCATCACTCGGACGAGCGGCTCGGTGCCGGACGGGCGGACGAGCACGCGCCCGAGTCCGTCCAGGCGGCGCGTCTCTTCGCTGACCGCCGCCCATACCTCCGAGGCGCCGTCGAGCTCCGCGAGGTCCCGCACGCGCACGTTGACGAGGCGCTGGGGCAGCCGTTCCATCACGCGCGCGGCCTCGGCGAGCGACGCGTCCATCTGGCGCAGTGCCTGCAGCAGCAGCAGCGCCGTCGCCAGACCGTCGCCGGTGGCGCTCACGTCGCGGTTGATGATGTGCCCTGACTGCTCACCGCCCAGGAGGTAGTCGCCCTTCAGCATCTCGGCGACCACATAGCGGTCGCCGACCGGGGTGACCAGGACCTTGATGCCCTCCCGCTCCATCGCCTGGTGGAAGCCCAGGTTGGTCATGACCGTGGTGACGACCGCATCCCCGCGCAGCTTGCCCTGCGACTTCAGGTGCCTGGCGAGGATGGCGATGATGAAGTCGCCGTCGACGAGGCGGCCGGACGCGTCCACGGCGAGCACGCGGTCGCCGTCGCCGTCGAACGCGAGCCCGAGGTCGAAGCCGTCCCGGGCCACCACGCGCTGCAGCGCCTCGATGTGCGTACTCCCGCAGCCGGCGTTGATGTTGGTCCCGTCCGGCTGGTCGAAGAGGACGGTCACCGCGGCACCCGATTCCTTCAGCGCGAGCGGCGCCGCCCGGTACATGGCGCCGTTGGCGCAGTCGAGCGCGATCCGCATCCCGCTGAGATCGAGCGGGATGCGCTTGACCACGTCCCACACGTAGCCCTCCACGGCGCCCTCGAGCTGCTCGGCGCACCCGAAGTCCGCGCCGGCGAGCGACGTGAGGTCCTGCCGCACGATGTGCGCCTCGATCTCGGCCTCTTCCTCGTCGCTGAGCTTCACGCCGGCGCTCGAGAAGAACTTGATGCCGTTGTCGGCGAAGGGGTTGTGCGAGGCGCTGATGACGACGCCGGCATCCGCGCCGCGCTGGTGCACCAGCGCGGCGAGCCCCGGCGTCGGGACGACGCCGGCGACCTCCACGCGGGCGCCCCCGCTGGTGAGACCGGCGGTCAGCGCCGCCTCGAGCATCGGCCCGCTGAGGCGGGTGTCGCGTCCGGTCACGAACAGCGGGTGGGGACCTGCCTTCTCCGCCAGCACGGCCGCCGCGGCGCGACCGACCCGCACGGCGAACTCCGCCGTGAGCAGTTCCCCCGCCACGCCCCGTATCCCGTCAGTGCCGAAGTAGGTGCCCATGGTGAGAGGTTTCTCCGTTCGCCGAGGATCCGGCGCCCCGCGCCGATGCTCGCGCCATGGTATGCGTGCTCCCTGCGGGTGGCAAATCCCATTGGCCCACCGGACCGGCTCCGGAACGACGACGGGCCGCCTCGCGGCGGCCCGTCGGGACCCTCGATGGAGCTGCGAAGCTCAGCGCTTGCTGAACTGCGGCTTCTTGCGCGCCTTGTGGAAGCCGGCCTTCTTGCGCTCGACCTGGCGGTCGTCGCGAGTGAGGAAGCCGGCCCGCTTGAGCGGCGTGCGCAGGCTCTCGTCGGCCTCGCAGAGCGCCCGGGCGATGCCGTGACGCACGGCGCCCGCCTGGGCGCTGATGCCGCCGCCGTACACGTTGGCCTTGACGTCGAACTTGCCGGCCGTACGCGTGGTCTCGAACGGCATGAGCGCGATGGTCTCGAGCACCTTGCGGCCGAAGTACTGGTCGACCTCCCGGCCGTTGATGGTCACCGTGCCGACGCCCGGAGTGAGGACGACGCGCGCGACGCTGGTCTTGCGCTTGCCGGTCGCGCGATAGGTCACTGCATCAGCCACGCCTTACTCCTTGATCTCGAGCACTTCGGGGTTCTGCGCCTCATGCGGATGCTCCGGCCCGGCGTAGATCTTGAGCTTGCGGAGCTGGGCGCGCCCGAGCTTGTTGTGGGGGAGCATGCCGCGCACGGCGTGGCGGACGATCTCCTCCGGCCGGCGAGCCTGCAGATGAGCGTAGGACTCAGCCTTGAGGCCGCCGGGGTAGCCCGAGTGACGGTAGTACATCTTCTGCTCGGGCTTCTTGCCGGTGACGACGACCTTGTCGGCATTGATGATGACGACGAAATCGCCGGTGTCGATGTTGGGGGTGTAGATGGCCTTGCGCTTGCCGCGCAGGCAGTCGGCGACGACGGTGGCGAGGCGGCCGAGCGTGTGCCCCTTGGCGTCGACGACATACCACTTCTTCTCGATCGTGGAAGGCTTGGCGACGTAAGTCCTCATGCGCTCACTCGTTCGGTAGTTGGAACGCACGCCCTGCGTGGACGCGCGAAAGGGGACTATAGCGAATCAGCGCGGGCGGCGCAACACAGGCGCCGTCGCGCTCAGCCGAGACGCCGGATCCTGATCTCGTCCCCGGCGTCCAGCCCCAGCACCTCGGCCGCCGATCCGGCGTTGACGGCCACCGAAGCCTGTCCGTAGCTGTCGATGAGGACCACGATGTCGCTGGTGCGCACGGAGGCGAACGTGCGCGCCACCCTGGCCAGGTAGCGCTCGTTGCCGGCGATGAGCTCCACCGTCTCGATGAGGTGCGCCTTCTCCAGGTCGCGCGCCCGGAGGTTGAGCGCGACGTTGCCGAACCGGTCCACCAGCACCGCGGTGGCGGTGAGCCCGTCGCGGTGCCGTCGCGGCTCCGGCAGGTCGATCCGGTCGAGCGTCTCCGGGTCGACCGGCGCGCCGCAGGACTCGAGGTCAAGACCGGCCGCGAGTCGCGCCGCCACCGGCGCGAAGATGTCGCGGCCGTGGAAGGTGGCGGAGAGCGGGCTGAGCCACAGCTCCTGGTTGCTCAGCTCGTACGCCGAGCTCACGCCGCCGTCGAGCGCCACGGCGTGCATGAGCAGGCCGTTGTCCGGGCCCACGAAGAGCCGGTCGCCGTGGCTCCGCATGGCGACCGGCCGCCGCGGCCCGCCCACCCCGGGGTCGACGACGGCGAGGATCACGGCCTTGTCCGGCATGTAGGGCAGCGTGTTGCGCAGGACCACGGCCCCGGCGAGCACGTCGCGCTCGGGGAGGCCGTGGGTGACGTCGATGACCCTCACGTCAGGCGCCAGCCGGGCGATCACGGCGCGACAGACGCCGGCGAAGTCGTCCGTGTACCCGTAGTCGCTGAAGAAGCAGATGGGCCGGTCCATGCGGCGAACCTACGACGAAGCCCGGCCGCGCGCAACAGGTGCCGCCGTCACGGCCCCGGGCGGCCACGGGAGCCTCGGCTCTCGCCGGCGCGGCCTCCGCGGCCGGCGTCACGACCCGCCGGTCGCGTCCTCGGCGATCGCCGCGACGAGGCCCGCGGCGGTGTACTCCCGGGCCTCGACGGCCGCCGTCAGGCCGAGGTCGCGCAGCGCCTGGCTCGTGATGGGGCCGATCGAGCACAGGCGGGCGCCGGCGAGCCGCTCCGGGAGCGGCGGACCGGCGCCCGCCGCCTCCAGCAGACCGGCCAGCCGTCTGACCGTGCTGGCGGACGTGAACGTGATGTAGTCGGCGTTCTCGATGCGGTCGGCCGGCACGGCGAGTGCGTCCGCGGCGAGCGTCTCGTAGATGGGGAGCACGTCGACCACGGCGCCCCGGGCACGCAGCGTGTCCGGGAGGACCTCCCGGGCGTCGCGCGCACAGGGGATGAGGACGCGAGCGCCGGCGGCGGCCGCGTCGGTCCCCGCAAGAGCGTCGGCCAGTCCCTCGGCCACGTACTCGTCGGGCACCAGGTGGCAGCCGAGGCCGTGCCGCTCGAGCGCCGCCGCCGTCGCCGGGCCCACGGCGGCGACCACGGGGCCGGCCGGCATGACGCCGCCCTCCGTCCCGCGGGCGAGATACCCGGCGAACACGCGCACGGCGTTCGTGCTGGTGAAGACGACGAGCTGGTAGGCGCTCAACTCGCGGAGCACGCCCGCCACCTCGTCGTCCAGGGGCCGCGGCACGATGCGGATCGTGGGCACCAGCAGGACCTCGGCGCCGAGCGCCTCGAGCGGCTCCGCCAGCGAGGCGGCCTGCTCGCGCGGCCGGGTCACGACGACGGTGCGGCCGGCCAGGGGCCGGCCGGCCGGGCGCGTCGTCTCGGGCCCGGCCGCGGTCACGGCGTGCGGATCTCGTCCAGGATCTCGCCGGCGCCGCGCTCGAGCAGCTCGGCGGCAAGGTCGACCCCGAGACGTGAGGGGTCGTCCGCAGGCAGCGCCCGCTCCCCGCGGACCGACCGCCTGCCGTCGAGCGAGCCCACGTAGGCGTCGAGCGTCAGCGTGCCGGCTCCATCGTCGCCCTCCTTCCAGACGGCGAGCGCCGCGATCGGCACCTGGCACCCGCCCTCGAGCGTGCCGAGCAGGGCGCGCTCGGCCGAGACGGCGAGCGCCGTCGGCCGGTGGTCCAGCGCGGCGACCAGCTCCTCTGTCCACGGATGGTCGGTGCGGGCCTCGATCGCCAGAGCGCCCTGCCCCACGGCCGGCAGCATCTGGTCGAAGCCGAAGGCGAAGGCGACCGTGTCCGGGCGGCCGAGCCGGACCAGGCCGGCCGCGGCGAGGATGGTCCCGGCCATGTCTTCCTCCACCAGCTTGCGCAGTCGGGTCTCGACGTTGCCGCGGATGTCCACGACGTCGAGGTCGGGACGCAGCGCCAGCAGCTGCGAGCGGCGCCGCAGGCTCGAACTGCCGACGCGGGCGCCTCGCGGGACGTCGTCGAGCGAGAACGGCGGAGCGTCCGGCGGACGCGCCTCCACGAGCGCCGGGTTGGCGACGAACACGTCGCGCACGTCCTCGCGCTCGGTGAAGGCGACGATCGCGAGCCCGTCCGGCACGGCGGTCGGCATGTCCTTGGCGGAGTGCACGGCCACGTCGATGCGTCCGTCCAGCAGCGCCGCCTCGAGCTCCTTGGTGAAGAGCCCTTTGTCGCCGATCTTGGCCAGCGGCGCGTCGAGCAGCTTGTCGCCCTTGGTGCTGATGACCTCGATCTCGACGCGCAGGCCCGGGTGGCGCTCCGCGACGCGGTCGCGGACCCACTCGGCCTGCACCAGAGCGAGACGGGACCCGCGAGAGCCGATGCGCACGGCCGTGGCTCGCGGCCTTCCTGCGGCGCGACCGTCGTTCACGCGCGCTCCGTCCCGGTGTCGCGGAGATGATGCAGCGTGCCGCCGCTCTCCTCGCACGCTTCGGCCCCCAGCCGCCGCGGCCGGGACGGCTCCGCCGGCTCGGCGGCCTCCTGCGACGGCCGCCCGTCGTCGTCGCCGTCGTCGAGGTCGAAGAGCGTGCGGACCGCGTCGACGTACAGGTAGCACTGGTCGCGCCCGGCGACCTCCTTCATCTTCACGGTCGGCACGTGCAGGATCTTGTTGACGATGCTCGAGGTGAGCATCTCGACCTGGGCCCGCTGCTCGTCGCTCAGGTCGCTCAGGCGGTTGCCCAGCCGCTCCAGCTCGCTGCGGCGGATGTCTTCCACCGCCTCGCGCAGGGTGGCGATGGTCGGGACCACCTCGAGACTGCGCAGCCAGTCGTTCACGCTCGCCAGCTCCTGGGCGACGATGCGTTCGGCGAGCTGCGCCTCCTTCTCGCGCTCGTGGCGGTTGCGCTCCACCACCTGCTGGAGGTCGTCGATGTCGTACAGGTAGGCGTCGCGCACCTTGTCGATCTCCGGGTCGAGGTCTCGCGGCACCGCGATGTCGATCAGGAACATGGGGCGATGCCTGCGACGCTTGAAGGCGCGCTCCACGGTCTCTCTGGTGAGCACGTAGTGCGGCGCGGACGTGGAGCTGATCACGATGTCGGCGCTCGTGAGGTGCTCGCCCAGGTCCTCGAACTGCACCGCCTCACCGCCGACCCGGCGAGCGAGCTCGCGGGAGGTCTCCAGCGTGCGGTTGGCGACCAGGATCCTGTCGATGCCGTGCGCCTTGAGGTGCGTGGCCGTGAGCTCGCTGGTCTCGCCGGCGCCGATGATGAGCACGGTGTGGTCGCGGAGCCTGCCGAACACCTGCTCGGCGAGCTCGACGGCGGCGGAGCTGACGCTCACCGGCCGCTCGCCGATCGCGGTCTCGGTGCGCACGCGCTTGCCGACCTCGAGCGCGTGCCGGAAGAGCCGGTTGAAGACGACGGCAGTGCAGCCGCCGTCGCAGGCAAGCTGGTAGGCGGCCTTGAGCTGGGCGACGATCTGCGCCTCTCCGACGACCATGGAGTCGAGGCTCGACGTGACGCGGAACAGGTGGCTGATGGCGCCGTCGCCGGAGTAGCTGTACAGCGACGGCTCCAGTTCCCGTGGCTCCACGCCCGCGTGACGCGCCAGGTGCGTCAGGGCTGCCTGGCGCGCCGCCAGCGAGTCGCGCGCCCACAGGTACAGCTCCGTGCGGTTGCAGGTGCTGAGGGCGACCGCCTCGCAGGCCTCGCCCTCGTCGAGCAGCGCCTGGCTCAGGCGCAGCGCGGCAGCCTCGTCCAGGGCGAGGCGCTCGCGCAGGTCGAGCGGGGCGGTCTTGTGGGAGATTCCGGCGACGACGACGTGCATGACTCAGGCTCCGAAGGTGTGGAAGCCGCTCAGGTAAGGGACGGCGGCGAAGCGGATGACGAGCAGGAGGACGAGCCCCATGACGGCGAGCCAGGACACGGCCCTGCCGGACCAGTCGCCGCGCACGCGCCCGGCGATGAGCGCCAGGTAGACGGCCCACGCCGCGGCCGACAGCAGCACCATCGGATCCGTCGCCCACCCCTGCACGCGGAAGGTCTCGGCCCGGATGACACCGGCGGCCATGCCCATGGTGAGGAAGGGCAGGCCGAGCAGCGTGGCGTGGTAGATGAGCCGGTCGAGCGTGGCGAGCGACGGCAGGCGCCCGAGGACCCCGCCCGTTCTGCGGCGTCGCAGCAGCCGCTCCTCGATGAGATAGATGATCGCGGCCCCGCCGGCGACGTACAGGCAGCCGATGGCGACGAGCATGACGATCACGTGGACGACGACGATGTCGCTGCGCAGCACCGGGAGGAGTCCCGCCGGCGGATCGTACGCCACGAGCGCGACGGTGAGCAGCACCAGGACGACAGGCATGACGTAGAGGCCGACCGCCTTGAGCTTGGTGAACCACTGGAGCACGTACCACACGAGCACGACGGCCCACGCGACCAGCACCATGGATTCGTACAGCCCGACGAACGGGAACCGGCCGGCCTCGACGCCGCGCAGGAAAAGGCCGGCCGTCTGCGCAAGGAGGCCCACGGCGACGACGACCGACCCGAGCCGGTTGGCCCACGCCCGCTGCGTGAAGAAGCCGATGAGGAACACGGCGAAGGCGGCGGCGTACAGAAGGTACGCGAGCCACAGGAGGATGACGGAGGTCTGCTCCATCGCTCGGGGTCAGCCCTCCGCTCGGCTCTGACGATGAGGCGCCGGGACGCGCCGGTGGGTAGGCCGGCGCGTCACTCCGCGCCGGCCTCGGTCGCCTGCGCCTGCCGGCGCCTGGTCTCCTCTTCGAGCAACTGCACGTCGCGTTGCAGCGCGGACACGCGACGCGAGCTGATGATGTAGTAGGCCACCAGCACAGCCATGATGACGGCGTACACCGCGGCGACGTACCTGGCGCCTTCTTCTACGGTCATGGAATCAGCCTCCCAGCGAGGTCTTGAGGTCTGTGACACGGTCCTTGATCAGCTCGATCTCGACGTCGCGCCGGATCAGCGCCGCCATGAGCAGCAGCATGCCCACGAGACAGACGGCGAAGCTCAGCGCGACGCTCCCCTCCATGCCGCCCCCTCCCGGCCCGACGACCACCGGGTGGAGCCCCTCCGGGAGGAACCGAGTGGCGAAGAACGTGATCGGCACGTCGACGAAGGCGACGACGGCGAACACGGCCGCGTAGGTGGCGCGGCGCTGTTCCTCGTCGACGACGGAGCGCAGCACCCAGTAGGCGGCGTACAGGAAGCAGGCCAGGAGGAACGTCGTGAGCCGCGGCTCCCAGGCCCACCAGACTCCCCAGGCCGCCTTGCCCCAGATCATGCCCGTGATCATGACGAGGATGCTGAACAGCAACCCGATGCGCACGCTCACGTAGCCGAGGCGGTCCCACAGGAGATCCTGCGTGCGGAGGTAGACGATCGCGGCGACGAAGGCGACGCCGAAGGCCGCGATGGCGGCCGCCGCGATGGGGGCATGGTAGTAGAAGATCTTCTGGCTGAACCCCATGCTCGATGCATCGATCGGGGCGTACCAGAAGGCCAGCAGGGCTCCGATGACGAGGAGGACGCCGGCGCCGACGAACAGGGCCGGCGCGCTCACGAGCTTCTTCACGCTCACTCTCCTATGGCGAAGTCGTAGGTGCCCCAGGCGGCGACGAGGAACACCGCGTCGAACCCGAGGAGAAACAGCATGCGCATGGCCAGACTACCGAATCCGGTGCCTTCCGCGAAAATGAGCGTGGTCGCGCCGGTCGCCGCGATCAGCACCGGCACGATCAGCGGCAGGAACAGGATCGGCAGCAGCAGGTCGCGCGAGCGCGTGTTCATCGAGATGGTCGCGAGCAGCGTGCCGAGCGAGCAGATGCCCAGGTCGGCGAGCAGCAGCACGACGAGGAACGGCAGCAGGTCGCCCAGGAAGCTGCGCTCGATGAAGAACAGCGCGAACACCGGCACAGCGACCGCCTGGATGATCAGCAGGAACACCAGGTTACCGGCCGTCTTGGCGAGGAAGATGGTGACCCGGTCGACCGGGCACAGCAGCAGGCCGTCGAGGCAGCGCTCGTCCTTCTCCTGCGCGAACGAGCGGTTGAGCCCGAGCAGCATGGCGAAGATGAACGTCACCCACAGCATGCCGCCGGTGAACCAGGTGAGGTCGCTCCCCTCCTCCACCGTGAAGGCGTAGTGGAAGATGATCATCGCGAGGATCACGAAGAGGATCATGCTCACGAGCATGTCCCGCGTGCGCAGCTCGCGGATGAGGTCCTTGCGCACGATGGCCTTGAACTGCGCCCAGCCGCCCATCTACAGCACCGACCCGTCGTGGACGTGCTCCCGGTACACGGCACTGAACGCGTCGTGGTCCACGCCGGCCGCATGCTCGTAGGCGATGCGGCCCCCCTCGATGATCATCAGCTTGGTCCCCCACTCCAGACCCTTGGCGATGTTGTGGGTGACCATGACGAACGTGTGCTCGTCGCGGATCTCGGCGAGCAGGCCGTCGAGGATGTCGACGGCGCGCGGGTCCAGGCCTGAGTGCGGCTCGTCCAGCAGCAGGACGCGCGGGCGATGCAGCACTGCCCGCGCGATCGCCAGCCGCTGCCGCATGCCCTTGCTGTAGGTGCGCACGACGTCGTAGCGGCGGGCCGAGAGCTCGAGCCTCTCGAGCAGGTCGGAGATGCGCTCGTCCGCGTCCGTCAGACCGTACATGTCGGCGTAGAAGCGCAGGTTCTCCTGGGCCGTGAGATCCGGATACAGCATGGCGTTGTGCGAGATGAGGCCGATCGCCCTGCGCACCGGCATGGGGTCTTCGCGCACGTCGTGCCCGGCGACCTTGACCGTGCCGGCGCTCGCCGTGAGCAGGGTGGCGAGCACGCGCAGGGTGGTCGTCTTGCCGGCACCGTTGGGGCCGAAGATGCTCAGGAAGCCGCCCCGCGGGACGCCGAAGGAGAGACCCTTCAGCACCTCGCGGCGGCCGAACGTCTTGCGGAGGCCCTCGACCTCGATCTCGAGGGGCGCTCCGCCGTCCTGCCGGTCCTGTCCGTCCGACACCGGCGGCCTCCCCTCAGACGGTCGCGTCCGCCTCGGCAGGCTCGACCGCGCGGGTCTCCTGCTCCTGCCTCTGGCGTCTGGGCCACAGCGAGACGGCCGCGCCGACGCACAGCAGGATCGACCCGATCCACACCCAGCGGATGAGCGGGAAGATCACGATGCGCAGGGCGATGGTCTTCGACGTGGCGTCGAAGGGCTCGTCGGTCACGACGAAGAGGTCCTCGAACGGTCGCCCGAGGATGACGGCGCGCACGGCCGCACCGCTCACCGGGTAGACGTCCGTGTGCGGCCCGACGGTGCCGATGGACGTGCCGTCCTTGCTGACGTCGAACGTCGCGACGGCGCGCGTGGAGCTCTGCTCGCCGGCGCTCTCGGTCATGCCCCTGTAGGTGAGCGTGTAGCCGTTGATGCTCGCCGTCTCGCCCTCCTTCACCTGGAGGATGGTCGACTGCTCGACCTTGTACAGGGAGGAACCGAGCAGGCCGGCCACGACGAGCACCATGCCCAGGTGGACGATGTAGGCGGCGGTGCGCGGACGGCTGCCGGTGAAGGCGCGGCCCAGGCCGGACCACAGGCTCCGGTCGGGTCCGGCCGCCCGCCGCGCCGAACGCAGCACGAACTGGATGACGGCGCCGAAGGCGAAGCCGCAGACCAGCAGGCCGATGAAACCCCAGATGGTGCTCTGGAACCCGAGGTAAAGCCACAGCGGGGCCGAGAGCAGCATCGTCACCGTCGGCAGGATGAGCGTCCTGCGCAGCCGGGCGCCGTCCGTCTTGCGCCAGGCGAGCAGCGGGCACACGGCGATCATCGCCAGGACGACGACGCCGAGCGGCCTGGCGATGACGTCGTAGGTGCTCGGGCCGACCGCCCGGTCCGGGAACAGCAGCGGCACGGCCACCGTGGCGAACGCCACCGCGACGGCGAAGAGCGTGAACAGCAGGTTGGTCACGTAGTAGAGGAAGTCGCGCGACAGCCAGCTCTCCACCTCGTCGTGACTCTCGAACGCGCGCCAGCGCCAGACGATGAGGCCGATGCTGCCGACCGCCGTGACGACCAGGAAGCTCGAGAGGATCCAGATGAGCACCTGGTTCCTGCCGAAGGCGTGCACGGAACTGATGAGCCCGGTGCGCGTGGTCCAGGTGGCGAGGATGGTGAACCAGAACGTCAGCACGGCCAGACCGAGCGACCAGCGCTTGAACAGGCCGCGGGCCTTGTACAGCGTGAACGAGTGGAGCAGCGCAGTGGCCGTGAGCCACGGCACCAGTGAGGTGTTCTCCACAGGGTCCCACGCCCAGTAGCCGCCGAAGCTGAGGACCACGTACGCCCACCAGGCGCCGAGACCGATGCCCAGCGAGAGGAAGAGCCAGCCGAAGACGGCCCACTTCTGCGAGCGCCGCACCCAGAGCTTGTCGCCGCGGCCGATCAGCAGGGCGCTGACGGCGAAGGCGAACGGCACGGCGAGACCCACGTACCCGATGAAGAGCGTGGGCGGATGGAACACCATGCCCGGGTGCAGCAGCAGCGGGTTGAGACCGAACGGCATGGTGCCGGCCTCGGCCCTGAGGAACGGGTTGGACCCTGTGTCGAACACCATGAGGGCGGCGAACACGGCGGAGATGACGGCGAGCACCGCCACCGCGCCGCCCGTGAGCCGCTCGAGCCGGTTCAGGTCGATGACGGCGATCACGATGATCGCGATGGCCAGGACCAGCAGCCAGAAGAGGAAGGAGCCTTCCTGGCCCGCCCAGAAGCTCGCCACGCGGTAGAACGTGGAGAGCGTGGCGTCGGAGTGCGAGGCGACGTAGGCGAAGCTGAAGTCCTTCTTGAGGAACGCCTGCAGCAGCACCGCGGCCGCGATGACCGTGGTGAGGAAGAAGCCGTAGACGGCGTAGTAGCCGTTGCGCTGGAAGTCCTTGCGGTCCCAGCGCAGGCCCATGAACAGGAAGGCGGCGCTCGCCAGGGCGAAGATGAAGGCGAACGTCAGCGAAAGCTGGCCGAGGACGATCATGCCGGCCTCACTGCGTGGAAGCGGGCGAGGCTTTGCCCTCGTATTTGCTCGGGCACTTGGTCTGCAGCTGCTCCGCAGTGATCAGGGTACCGTCGGCGGCGTACCTGCCGATGACGACCACGTCCACGCCCGGCTCGAAGGTGTTGGGCATCTGGCCGCTGTACAGCACGTTGACCGTGGCCTGCTGACCGGTGAGGTCCTGGATCGCGAAGTGGACGCCCTCGGCGTCGCGCTGGATGGTCTCGCCGATCACCCTGCCTCCGACCTTGACGTTCTTGCCGTCGTACTGGCCGGCGGTGAGCTCCGAGACCTGGCTGTAATACGCGCCCTGTCGCTGCACGAGGACCACGACGCCCACGATGAAGACGGCGACGATGACGCCGGTGGCGACGAGCAGACGAGTGCGGGATCTCTTGTTCAAACGGATACCCCTGGCTGTATGGGACGGGAGCCGGACTAGTGTAGCCGACGAACGGCTGAGTTTCCATTTTCACTACGTGTGAAGTGAGTATGCGCCGTGGCGCGCCCGGATGCGACCCGACGGGCGGTGCGACGGCCGCGCCGCGCGCCTCGTGACGGCAGGAAAAGCCGCGAGGCGCGGCGTAGCTTTCACCATGCCGATCGACAGACGCCGCGAGACGAAGGTCATCGCCGTGGTGTTCGCCCACGTCCCCGACGCGGACGCCGCGGACCGCGACAGGCTGCGCGGCGCCCTCGAGCGCGTCAACCAGCTGTTCCGGCCGGCGCTCGCCGAACCGTTCGTACTGGTCGGCGCGGACCGGCTGGACGGAGCGCTGGCCGACCCCGCCCAGACGCCGCTCTGCCTGAGCGTGCTGCGCGAGCTCATCGCTCCGCTCGAACTGCGCGCCGGCGTCGGCATCGGCGTGGTGGACTACCGGCGCGACGCCGCGGCGACCGACCGCGACGCATACTCGGTCGCCCGCCGGGCGCTGCAGCTCGTGGTGCGCGACAAGGGCCTCACCCGCTACCTCGGCACCGGCGACGCCGGCGACGTGCTGCTCGGCGCCCTCTGCCGCCTGGTCGACCCGCTCGTCCGGGCGCGCACCGACAAGCAGTGGGAGGCGATCGCGGCCTACCGGGAGCTCGGCCACCAGCGCGCCGTCGCCGAGCAGCTGGGCGTGACGCGTCAGAGCGTCGGGGACCGGCTGGCGGCCGGCAACCGGCGCGCGGTGGAGGAGGCCGACGCGGCCATCGCCGCGTATCTCAGCTATCAGCGCCGGCAGCAGTCAGTCGACTGAGGCGGGCGGCTGAGGGCGTCGGCTGAGCCCGGCGAATCAGCAGGCGGGCGGCGAGGAGGCGCAGTCGCCGCCCAGGTCCAGCAGCTTCTCCACCCCGTGCGGCAGCGCCGGGGCGATCATCGCGAACTGCTCGCGGCAGGCGCGCGGGCTGCCCGGCATGGTGATGATGAGCGTCCTGCCGCGGATTCCGCTCACCGCGCGCGACAGCATGGCGTGCGGCGTCGTCGCGAGCGAGCCCGCGCGCATCGCTTCGGCGAAGCCGGGCGCCTGGCGCTCGAGCACCGAGAGGGCGGCCTCGGGCGTCACGTCCCGGCTGGTCATGCCGGTGCCGCCGGTGGTCAGCACCAGGTTCACCGGCGTCTCGTCCGCCCAGCGCCTGAGCTGGTCGGCGATCTGGTCCGCCTCGTCGGGCACGATCGCCCGCTCGACGGCCGACGCGCCCAGCTCGCGCAGCGCCTCCTCCAGCACGTCGCCGCTGGTGTCCTCGCGCTCCCCGCGCGAGCCCTTGTCGCTCACCGTGAGCACGGCCGCGTGGATGAGCGTGTTCTTGAGCAGCACGATGCCCTCGCCGGGGCTGATCTCGCCGCCCTCGATCACCCTGGCGAAGATGCCCTCCCGCGGCATCACGCAGTCGCCGGCCTGGTGGAAGATCGCGCAGCGCGAGTGGCACTCCTTGCCGATCTGCGTGACCTCGAGGAGGGATTCGCCGGCGTAGAACCTGGCGCCCACCGGCAGCTCGTACAGCACCAGCCCTTCGGTGGTGATGTTCTCGCCGAACGCGCCCGGGTCGACCCCGGGGCACGAAGCCCGCATCTTCTCGATGCTCTCGTTGGCGAGCAGGCTGACCTGGCGGTGCCAGGGACCGGCGTGAGCGTCGCCCTCGACGCCGTGCTCGACCACCAGCTTGATGGACTCCACGGCATCCTTGCGCACGCCCTTCGTGCCGGCGACGTTGACCGACACGATGCGACCGTCCACCTTGTGGGCGCTCACCCCGCCTCCCGCGTCCAGTGCCCGCTGCGGCCGCCGCTCTTCTCGAGCAGCCGCACGCCGGTGATCTCCATGCCGCGGTCCACGGCCTTGCACATGTCGTACACGGTGAGCGCGGCGATGGACGCCGCGACCAGCGCCTCCATCTCCACGCCCGTCCGTCCGCGCAGCCGCGCCTCGGTCGTGATGCGCAGCCCGGGCAGTCCGTCGTCGGCCTCGATCTCGACACCGACCCGAGTGAGGTTGAGCTGGTGACAGAGAGGGATGAGCTCGTGCGTACGCTTGGCCGCCATGATGCCGGCGAGCCGGGCGGCGGCGAGCACGTCGCCCTTCGGGGCGGCCTCGTCCACGATGAGCGCCAGCGTCCCGGGCGCCATGACCACGGCGGCCTCGGCCCTCGCCACGCGCTCGGTCTCGTCCTTGCCCCCCACGTCGACCATCGAGGCCCGCCCGCGGTCGTCGAGATGGCTGAGCTCGCTCACTTCACCCTCCGATCTGCGACATGGCGCGGTCGTTGGCCAGTCCCTCGGCGCAGCGGTCGAACGTCTTGCCCGCCACGGCGGTCTCGATGGCGTCGCGGAGGGCCCCCGGATCGGCGAGCAGCGGCCTGACGTCCGTCTCGCGACCCGAGAACAGACAGGTCCGCAGCCGCCCGTCGGCCGTGAGCCGCAGGCGGTTGCAGGAGTCGCAGAAGTGGCCTGAGACACCGGCGATGAAGCCGATGGAGCCGCGCGCGCCGGCGACCTTCCAGTACCGCGCCGGCCCGTGCCCGTACGGCCCGTCGCTCCCGACCACGTCGTACTCACGCGCGAGCCGGCTCAGGATGTCGCCGGCCGAGAGCAGGCGGCCCTCCCCGCCGAGCTCCTCACCGCCGGCGACGCGGCGGTCGAGCGGCATGAACTCGATGAAGCGCACGTGGACGTCGTACTCGCGGATGAGCGCGACGAAGGCGTCGAGCTCCTCCTCGACGCCCGGCAACAGCAGGGTGTTCACCTTGACGGGCGAGAAGCCCGCCGAGAAGGCGGCGTCCAGGCCGGCGAGCGCCGCCTCCACGTCGCCGCCGCGGGTGATGCGGCCGAAGCGCTCCGCGTCAAGGCTGTCCAGACTGATGTTGACGCGGTGCAACCCGTTCGCGGCCAGGTCGGCGGCGTACCTCGGCAGCAGCAGGCCGTTGGTGGTCAGCGAGATGTCGCGCACGCCGCTCGTGCGGCTGAGCATGCCGACGAAGTCGGCGCACCCCAGCCGCACGAGCGGTTCCCCGCCGGTGATGCGCACCTTGGAGATGCCGACGCCGGCGGCCACGCGTGCGAAGGCGGCGAGTTCCTCGTAGCTCAGGATCTCGCTGTGGCTGCGGGCCGGCACGCCCTCGGGAGGCATGCAGTACGTGCACCGGAGGTTGCACCGGTCGGTGATGGAGAGCCGCAGGTAGTCGACCCTGCCCTGTCCACGTCGAGAGTCGGCCATGGGAGGCCAGTCTACCGCCCGCGACGGCGTTCGTCACTCGAGAGGAGAACGGAATCGCACCGCTGGCGCGGGGCCGGAGGCGAGAGGCAGCAGGACGATCAGCCCGCCGGCAGCACGTGCACGTGCTCCGGCCGCACGCTGACGGTCACCTTCTGGCCGACGGTGATGCCGGCCGCGTCAAGCTCGCCGGCGGGGACGAGCGCGTCCAGCGGCGCGGGAGCCGCGAGGCCGACCAGGACGTGACCTCCCTGCAGGGTCAGGCGCGTCACCGTGGCGGCGGTCGCCGCGGCCGGATCCCCGGCCGGCGCGAGCCGCAGGTCCTCCGGCCGCACCACCACGACGACGGCCTCCGCAGGGAGCGGCGAGGCCGTCGGCAGCGCTCCGCCGGCGTCGAGCACCGCGAGGCGCGGGTCCGCCGGGTCGCGCCGCGCCGGCAGGACGTTGCGCGCCCCCAGGAAGCGGGCGACGGCGGCGTCGGCCGGCCGCCTCAGCACCTCCAGCGGCTTGCCGGCCTGGTGCACCCGGCCGCCGATGAGGACCACGCACTCGTCGGCGAGCGCGAAGGCCTCGTCGCGGTCGTGCGTGACGTGCAGCACCGGCAGACGCCGCTCGCCGCAGATCCGCCGGAGCACCTCCTGCAGTTCCTCGCGTGCCTCGGGATCGACGGCGCTCAGCGGCTCGTCGAGCAGCAGCGCGCGCGGTCCGGCGGCGAGAGCGCGCGCCAGCGCCACCCGCTGACGCTCGCCGCCCGACAGCGTCGCCGGACGGCGGTCGAGCAGCGCCGTCACGCCGACGGTCGCGGCCAGCCGGCGCACCTTCTCCTCGCGAACGCGGGCGCTCAGGCGGTGCCCTCGGGAACGGGGCGCCGCGCCGCCGGCCGCGACGCCGTCGCGGCCGGCGGCGCGCATCCCGTAGGCGATGTTGGCGGCCACGGTGAGGTGGGGGAACAGCAGGCCGTCCTGGAACACGAGCCCCACCCGGCGCCGCTCCGGCGTGAGCCCGGTGACGTCCGCGCCGGCGAGCCGGATGCGACCGGCGGCGGCCCCCCGCACACCCGCCGCCGCCTCCAGCACGAGGCTCTTGCCGGCGCCGCTCGGCCCGAGCAGCACCACGTAGCGTCCGTCGCCGGCGCGAAGGCCGACGGGTCCCACGCGGAAGCCGCCGGCCTCCACCTCCAGGCCCAGCAGCTCGATCATCGCTGCCCCTTCCCCGTCCGCCGGCGCCTCGGGACCAGGAACGTCCGCGCCAGCAGGAACGCGACGAAAGCTACGAGCACGATGAGCACCGCGGGCGGCTGCGCCGCGCGGAGCCCGAACCCCTCGAACCGCTCGAAGGTGAGCACCGAGATGACCTTGGGGTTGTAGGCGAGGATCACGACGGCGCCGAACTCACTGATGCCGCGGCCCCACATCAGCACGGCCCCCGCCAGCACGCCGCGCCAGGCCTGTGGGAACGTGACCCGGGCGAAGGCCCCGAACCGCGACGAACCCAGCGTGCGGGCCACGTGCTCGTAGCGTTCGTCCACGAGCGCGAACGCCTCACGAGCGCCGTCGACGAGGAACGGGAGGCTCACGAACAGCATCGCGAGCACGATCCCGGCCATCGTCTCCGTGAACTCGATGCCGAGCGGGGCGAGCAGGCGGCCGACGACGCCCTGCCGTCCGTAAACGGTGAGCAGGGCGACACCGGCCGCCGTGTGCGGGAACACGATCGGCAGATCGATGACGCCCTCCACGGCGCGCTTGCCCGGGAACTCCTTGCGCGCCAGCAGGTAGGCGAGCGGCACACCGACGACGAAGCCGATCACGGTGGTGATGAGCGCCGCCGAGACGGTGAGCACCAGCGAGCGGCGTACGTCGTCCTGGCGCAGGGCCTCCCCCAGGAGGCCGGCGCCGGCCTCCGCGATCATGCTCCCCGCCGGGAGCACGACGAAGGTGAGCAGGACGACGCCCGCGGCGGCGCAGAGCGCCCAGAACAGGGAGAAAGGACGGCGGCCCATCAGCGGCGGAGCGGACGGTCCGTCACCGGCCGGCGCACGCCCGCCTCACCTCCTCCGGCGCGGCCGCCGCGTCGTCCAGCTCCGGCGGCGAGAGCAGCGGCTGATGGTCCGCTGCGAGCATCCGCCGTCCCTCGGACCCGAGCAGGAACGCAGCGAACTCGCGTGCGAGCTCGGGGTCCGGAGCGTTGGCAGGGATCGTGAACGCATACCTGATCAGGTCGCCCGTGAACTCGGGCCGCACGCTCGCAAAACGGCGGAAGTCGAGCTTGACCCGCACCGTGGCATAGTCGTCGCGACGGTCCGGGTCGCTCAAGTCGATCGACGGGGGGAGTTCGACGTACTGCAGCCCGTGCTGCCGGGCCACGCTCTCGTACTCGAAGGCGCAGTCCAGGTCGCCCGACTCGAGCAGTGCGACCAGCTGGATGCTGGCGCCGCGCAGGACGATGCTGGAGCCGGCGCTCGTCTCCAGGATCTCCGGCACCTCGATCACGTCCGTGCCCCCGCTGTGCTCGACGGTGATGGGCGTGGTGAAACGGCCCATGAGCATGTCCTCGAGCAGGAAGGGCTCGCCGTACTCGCGCTCGGCGAGCTGCAGCACCATGAGGGCCCGGTAGCCGGCGGCGTCGAAGCGCGGGTCGGCGAGACCGAAGCGGACGTCGCCCTCGATGAGCCGGCGATACCACGTCTTCGACGTGAGCTCGCCGGCCAAGGGGCTTTGGGGCGACACCGCCAGCACCACCCGGTTGGTGGCGAAGCTGCAGTACCAGTCCGCCCACGGTGCGCCGGTCTCCGGGTCGTCCCTCTCGTACATGAGCGGTGGGATCAGCTGCTCGTCCGCGCTGGCGACGATGTCCATGCGGTCGCCCAGCTCGGTGACGTGGCGCAGCACCTGGATGCTGCCGTGCGCCTCAGTCACCACGTCCACGCCCGGATGCTGACGCTCGAACGCCGCGGCGACCCGCTCGAACGGCACGATGAGGCTGCCGGCGTAGATCAGCTTGACCTGCCGCTCGTCGGATCCGCAGCCGGTGCCGAAGGCGGCGAACGCGAGGGCGCAGGCGAGCGCGGCGGCGAGCGCCGCGGCCGCGCGCCTCGTCGGGAGGCCCGGCCACCACCTCATCGCCGCCGTCCCTTCACCTCGCGCGCACGACGATGCGTGCGATCCCGCCCGGCATCTGGCGGTCGGACAAGCCGGGGCCGACGAGCCGCAGGGGGAAGTACTCGTCGGGCAGCTCACCGCCGTCCACCTTGGAGGACAGCACGACGGAGTCCTTGCCGGCGATCTCGCGCGAGTCGATCGTCACGACGTCCCCGTGGACCGTCTCGATCTGGATGTCGTAGCCCTGCTTGGCCAGCCTGGCGTTGTAGGCGCCGGCGTCGTGCTTCTTGCGGTCGTCGACCATGCCGGCGACGAGATAGAGGGGAATGCCCTCCCAGCGCCGGCCCTCGTCGTCGACCCAGCCCGAGCCGTGACACCCGGGCGAGGCGCAGTTCACATAAGAGGCGCGGTCGATCTTGCCCGGCACCGCGCCCTCGAGCTGCACCTTCCACGCCGCGGAGGCCTTGGTCACCGACACCTCCGACAGCCACTTGATGGCCCAGTGCCCTTCCGTGACCTGGGCGGGCGTGTCCTGGGCGATGGCGAGCTTGAGGGGGCCGTCCTCATCCGGGATGGGCTCGCCCTCGTGCTCGTAGGCGACGATCACGGTGAGCTCGCCGTCTGCCGGCTCCTCCTCCCCCGTCGCGGGGTCGAACGTCGTGAACCCGTCGCCGGTGATCTGCCGGTAGGAGAAGGTCATGCCGTACCCGTCCTCGGCGACGATGGTGATGCCGTTGGCCTCGCTCACGCCGCCGACGAGGTCGGCAAGGTCGGTGAGCGGCACTCCCTTGTATCTGGAGGGCGGAGTGATGACGCCGGTGCTGCTCTTGCTGCCGGCGTAGCCCACGTAGGAGGGCAGCGCCTTGAGCTCCGCCATCGTGAACGTCCTGGTGGCGTCGTCGCCCTTGACCGTGAGCACCACAGGCCCGGTGGCGGCGGGCGACGGCGAGCCGGCCTGGTCGCCGGAGCCGTCGCCACAGGCGCCGGCCAGCGCGACCAGGCCCAGCGCCGCCGCGGTGAGCAGGACCAGCAGGCCGGCGCCGCGCACCGCGCGGCGCCGGCCGTGGCTCCTCACGCCCGGTCCTTCTGTGTCGAGGGCCGTGCGGCTCACTTCTTCTTGGGGAGCAGGTAGATCTTCGTGATGCGGCCGATGGACTTGCTGGCGGGCACGCGCTTCGCCGGCCCCACGAGCCGCAGCGGGTAGTACTTGGCGGTGAGCTCAGAGCCCATCAGCCTGTTGGCGAGCAGGATCTTGGTCCTGTTGCGGATGGCGCGCGAGCCGATGATCACGGACTTCTTCTTCGCACCCACGATCTTGATCCGATACCCCTTGAGCGCCAGCTTCTCGTTGTAGGCGCTGTAGCTGTCGTGGCGAGGGCCGCCGTCGACCTTGCCGATGCACAGGAACAGCGGGACGCCGCTCCAGGTCTTCTTGTTCTTCGGGTTGACCCAGGAGAACCCGTGGCAGTTGGGCGTCGCACACGAGTCGTAGGACCCCCGGTCGAGCGTGTAGGTCTGGCGCTTGCCCTTCTTGTTCTTGAGGCCGTACATCTTGACCCGCCACTCGGCCACGGAACCGCGCAGCGTGACCCGGTTGACCCACTTGACCATGTAGTGGCCGTCGGCGACCTGCTGGACGTTGCCGTCCTGCGCCGCCACGAGCCGCAGGGGACCGACGTCGCTGGGCAGCGGCTGGCCGTCCTGCTCCCAGATGATGGCGAACGTCCACGGGGACTTCGGGGCTTCCTCGGTCTTGCCGTCGATGTTGTAGAACTGCACGCCCTTCTTGTTCACGATCTGGTTGTACGTGAACGTCATGCCGTAGTTGTCCGTCGCCGTGACGTCGCAGGCGTTGAGCGTCGTCATGCCGCCGATCTCGGCGAGGACGTCCTCGAGCTTGACGCCGACCACCGGCTCCGGCGGATAGACGGTACCGGCGCTGTTCACGAAGCCGAAATAGCCGCTGTAGACGGGCAGCGCCTGCAGCTCGCTCATCGTGAAGCTCCTGGTCTGGCCGTTGCCCGTCACGGTGAGCACGACCGGGTCGGCGCCCCGCGCCTGCGGCGCAGCCGGCGCGACCGCGCCTGCCGCCACGACGGCGGCGACGGCGAGCAGCGCCATGAGCGCCGCCGCCACAATGGTCTTGCGGATCCTCATGATCACTCCCTCACAGGTTGAACGCCCGGCGGCGGCGCGGCGGGGAGAATGGGCGAGAAACCCCCGCCGCACCGCTGATGCCGGGTCGACCGAGGCTCACTTGAACCTGAGCCTGATCTTGATGACTCCGTACGCGGACAGCTTGTTGTTGAACGGCTGGGTGATGGGCGGGCCCCCGACGAAGCGGAACGGGGCCTCGCCGCCCTCCAGCAGCACACCGTCCTTCAGCTTCGCGATGATCCAGCGCTTGCGCGGCTTGCCCTTCCTCAGGAGCTTCTTGCTCGAGATCTTCGGCTTGTAGCCGTCGCGACAGATGAACTGGATGGTGTAGCCCTTCTTCGCGCGGGCCCGGTTGAACGATCCCGGCTTCTTGTCGTCCACCTTGCCGATCAGCTTGTACAGCGACTGACCCTTGTAGACGTGTTTGAGCGACGGATTGATGTCGCCCGCCTTGGTGCCGTCCCAGACGACCGTAGCCGGGACCTTGTCGATGGGCAGCACGACGGTGCGGCGGCCCTTGAGGGTCAGCGTCCAGCCGTCAGGCGGCGGATCGTTCGGATCCGCGGTCGCCGCCAGAGCAGGCGTCTCTGCGCTGACCCTCTGTTCAGAAGGGAGCGCTCCGGCGGTCGCCGGGACGATCCTGATCCGGGCGACGCCGCCCGGCTTACGGTTGCCGAAGATGCTTGGGTCGCTGGAGACCAGCTTGAGCGGCCAGTTCGGCTTCCACGAGGCCTCGTCGTCCTTGATGGAGGCCGCACCCAGGGAGAGCCGCTGGCCGTCCGCCCGGTCGGCGACCACGAGCGCGTCCTTTAGCGCGGCGACCTCGGCGCTGGTGTAGGTGGCCGTGTAGCCGTCCAGCCCGATGACCTCGACGTTGTAGCCCGGCGCCCGGGTGGCGAGCTTGACGTTGAAGCTGCCGGGACGCTTGTCGTCGATACGGCCGACGAGGCGCCACAGGCCGATGCCCGTGTAGGCGACGTCGTCGCTCGCGTCCTC
>JAAZAR010000126.1 GCA_012514235.1 Actinomycetota bacterium | reverse complement strand
CGTCATGAGTATGGCGGCGGCGGCGCACACGGCGCAACGGGCCGCGGTGTGACGTTCCGCAGCTGAAGCCGGCGTGTGAGGCGGAAGCGCAGGCGGCTCAGGAGGCGGTGTGCGTGGAAGGGCTGGTGGCGAGGGCCAGAATTGAACTGGCGACACCATGATTTTCAGTCATGTGCTCTACCAACTGAGCTACCTCGCCACCGAAGAACTCAGGGGCTCGATAGAGCCCAGCAATGCTACCTACGCGTCACAGGTGGGTCAACCGCGACGCGGGGCCGGCGGCTCAGTCCTCCGACGTGTCGAGCTCCGACTGCAGCAGCACGCGCTCGATGTCCTCGTCCGGCAGGAACACCTTGACCAGCTCGCGCTCCTTGCCCGGCGGGAGCAGGCACAGCACGTAGTCGCCGGGCAGGATCTCGGTGGACCCGCGCGCTACCAGCGCGTGACCGGCGCGCACGATGGCTGCGAGCAGCGCGCCCTCCGGCAGGTCGATGTCCTGGACGTACGAGTGGGCGAACGGCGAGCTCTCGCCCACCTCAAGCTCCACGAGCTCCAGGTTCTGCTTGCGCAGCGTGAGGAGGTGCACGAACTTGTGTACCGGCAGCTCGTGCATGATGAGGTTGAGCAGCTGGGTGGTGGCGCAGATGGTCGCCTCGACGCCCAGCAGGTCGAAGGTCGGCTGGTTGAACGGGTTGTTGACCCGCGCCACGACCTTGGGCACACCGAACTTCAGCTTGGCCACCTGCGAGATGATGATGTTGTCCTCGTCGTCGCCGGTGACGGCCACCACCATGTCGGCGCGCCCGATGCCGGCCTTCTCGAGCACCCACACCTCGGTGCCGTCGCCGAACACCAGCGACTCGTCACCGAGCTCCTCGGCGATGATGGTGAAGCGCGAGGAGCGCTGCTCGACGAGCACGATCTCGTGCCCGAGGCGCATGAGCTGCCTGGCCGTGTTGAGGCCGACCTTGCCGCCGCCGATGATGAGTACGAACACGGTCAGCCCTCCGCGACGGGGAGTTGGCAGGCGCGGACGGCGTCGAACAACGCGATGCGGACGTCCCGCGTGGGGCACACGGTGCGGATGCCGGCCTGAGCGAAGAGCTCGGCGCGCAGGGGGTCGTACACGCGCGCCACCACGCAGCGGATGCCGTACTTCTTCTGCGCGATCTGGGCGATCACGATGTTGGTGTTGTCGCCGTCGGTGCAGGCCACGAAAGCGACGGCCTGCTCGATGCCGGCCTCGCGCAGCACGTCCCAATCCAGGGCGCGCCCGACGACGAACTCACCGGGGAAGTCGTCGCCCAGCAGATGGAACGCGTCCGGACTCTCGTCGATGATGGCCACGTCGAAGCCCTGCGTCACCAGGTCGCGCGCGAGGCCGGAACCCACTCGGCCGCATCCCGCGATCACCACATGCATACTCGTCTCCTTACTTGCGAGCCCTCCGTAGGATAGTCCCTCGGGATGGGATTGAGGAGGACCTCGCACGGCGCGTGGCCCGGATATGGGCTCCGTCGCCCGGCTCCGCCCGGGGCCGCTCATCGCATGGTCCACCAGCGCAGTCCGGCGACCACGAGCAGCAGCACGCCGGCGATGAGCTGGATGGAGATCGGCCAGATGCCGCCCCACGCCCCACGGACGACCAGGAGGGCGCCGAGGACGCCCGTGACGACGATGGTGACCTGTCTGGCTCTCAGCATTTCGTCAATCGGCCGGCCCGCCGTCGGCGAGCCGGCCCACTGTCCGCCCACTGTACACCGCCGCACCTGCTCCCACAATCAGCCGATATGAGGGGTCAGTCCAAAGGATGACAGGGCGGCGAAGACCGCGATAGGATCACAACGGCGACGGGCGGCCCGAGGGGCCGCCCGTCGCCGTCTTCTCGGGAGCGCGGCCGCGCCGCGCCCCTCCTGCGTCCGTCCCTACTTGATGAGGAACGGGATGACCAGCAGGCCCACGATGTTGATGACCTTGATCATCGGGTTGATGGCCGGACCGGCGGTGTCCTTGTACGGGTCGCCGACCGTGTCGCCGGTGACGGCCGCGGCGTGGGCCTCCGAGCCCTTGCCGCCGTGGGCGCCGTCCTCGATGAGCTTCTTGGCGTTGTCCCAGGCGCCTCCGCCCGAGGTCATGCTGATGGCCAGGAAGATGCCGGTGATGATCGTGCCCATGAGCACGCCGCCCAGCATGAGGTAGCCGTTGGCGCCGAACACGATGCCGACGACGATCGGCGTGAGCACCGGGATGGCGGCCGGGAGCATCATCTTGCCGATGGCCGAGCGGGTGACGATGTCGACCGCCTTGGCGTAGTCGGGCTTGGCCGTGCCCTCCATGATGCCGGGGATCTCACGGAACTGGCGCCGGACCTCCTCGACCACCTGACCGCCGGCCTTGCCCACGGCCTTCATGCAGAGGCTGGCGAACAGGTACGGCAGCAGGCCGCCGAGGAACAGGCCGGCGAGCACCCACGGGTTGTCGATCATGAAGTCGAGGGTGCCCGTGAAGTCGTACTTCTCGAGGAAGTGCTCCTGCAGGTCGAGCGTGTACGACACGAACAGGATGAGGGCGGCGAAGCCGGCGGAGCCGATCGCGTAGCCCTTGGTGATGGCCTTGGTCGTGTTGCCCACCGCGTCGAGCGGGTCCGTGGTGGCGCGCACCTCCTCGGGCATCTCGGCCATCTCGGCGATGCCGCCGGCG
>JAAZAR010000083.1 GCA_012514235.1 Actinomycetota bacterium | reverse complement strand
CATCTTGGAGAGCTCGTTCTCGTCCCAGATCTTGTGGACGAACTGCGAGTCCACGCTGGCGGAGAGGACCTCCACGCCGAGCGCCTGGAACTCGTCGTACTTCTCGGCGACCGCCGAGATCTCGGTCGGTCAGACGAAGGTGAAGTCACCCGGGTAGAAGCAGAGGACAACCCACTTGCCGAGGTAGTCGGACAGCTTGACCTTGGTGAACGCGCCCTTGTGGTAGGCGGGCGCCTCGAAGTCCGGCGCCTTCTGGCCGGGCATGATGCTCACACGTGCCTCCTTCAGCTCGTCGACCTGTGCCTCCTCCCGCTGCACCGGCTTCTCGCCCACGACCGACCCTGTGGGTCGAGCGCAACCGATATCGTCGTCCGCCATGCGCTGCCTCCGTCTCTCGTGCCCGTGGGTCCTTCGTAGTTATTGGCGTATGCTCAAGATATTCCGGCCGGCGGCGTTCATCAAGCTCCATGATGGGCGGGCCCAGTGTGCGGCGGGGGGCGAGCGCGGCGCCGCCTCGGGGTGGTCGAGGCGGCGGACCGCCTCTTGGTGCCTTCCTTCCGCGGGACGGTGGGTCGTCAGGGCTTCATGACGGGCCGCGACGAGACCACCTGCCTCGTTGCTACAATTGGCGCGGTGTGCGCACGCCACGCTTGGCGCTGTCCTGCCCGGACGTCATCGGTCAGGTTCGGGCGACCCCCGCCTCATCCGCAGCGGTCCGAAGGCCCGTCAGCAGTGACGGCGTCGGTGTCCCATTCCTCAGCGGCCCGACTCACGGGAAACGACTGCCGGCGGGCGCTCCTGAGACAGGGCCGCCCGCTCTCTGCCTGCAGCCACGCCCAGGTTTCGGCGCCACGTACACCGCTGTAGTCTTGCGGCGACCCGAACGAGCGCGATGACAACGAAGGAGGTCCGGCAGCCGGATGACTGATCAGGAGAGACTCGTCCTCGAGCCCATCGGTGTCATCCACAGCGGGCACCACGTGCCCGGCAAGACGCCGATTCAGCCGGTATGCGCGCAGGGTAGCCCCGGCCGCGTCGAGGTGTTCGAGCAGTACGCCGAGGGCCTCGACGACATCGAGGGGTACTCCCACCTGCATCTGATCTACTGGCTGCATCGCGCGGCCGAGGTGGCGGGGTCATCCGTCGCAGGTTCCTCCCCGCTCAAGGTGGTTCCCTTTCTCGACGACGTGCCCCGCGGCGTGTTCGCCACGCGGACTCCGGTGCGGCCGAACCCGCTGGGCATGAGCATCGTGCGGCTCGTGGAGCGTCGCGGTCGCGAACTTCTCGTGGAGGACCTGGACGTGCTGGACGGAACGCCGCTACTCGACATCAAGCCCTATGTCGAGGGGTTCGACCTGCGCGTGGGTACGCGCGGAGGATGGACCGAGCGGGTCAGCACCGAGACCTTCAGGGCCCGGGGCGAGCGCAGGACCGCCGAGGACCGATCGCCCTCGGAGTGACGCTGTGGTCGTTCCGGCGAGCCTTCAGTCCCCGGCGTCCGGTGCGACCGGTGAAGCGGTGTCCTGCGGAAACAGCTTGTCGCAGTAGTAGCCGTCGGCTAGGTAGACGGCGGCGAGCGGGTTGTGGCCCAGCACACGGTCTTTGACCGCGAGGACGGTCACCGGGGCCTCGGAGTTCATCATGAACAGGCTGTCGTGACCGACGCAGAGGCCCAGCATCACGTTGAGCTCCGTGCCGGCGCGAGCCAGCGCACGCCCCTGGCCGATCGGGTTGCACATGCTCTCGAACTCGCCCGGGTCGAGCTTGTCCTGGTCGGTCAGGCCGATCTCCTCTTTGGGCAGGGCGCCGTTCTTGCAGGCGACCGAGTCCACTGTGAAGCCGTTGGCCCTGAGGATGCGGCTCACGACGGCCGCCTCGTGGTGGAGGCCGACGCAGAACGCGAGGCCGAGATGTGAGTGACCGCAGCGGCGCGCGAAATCCATGATCTCCTCGATACGCGTGAGGCGGCAGTAGCCTCCGGCCTCCACGCGCGCCGCGGTGCGTGCCAGCTCGCCCGCTACGTCGTCGCGGTAGGCGGAGAGCGCCGCGGCGGCGTCCGGTTCGCGTGACGGACAGTTGAGTGGGGAGGATCCCAGGTCGCCGGTGACGCAGCTTTCCTTCGCGCACTCCGCACAGGTATACATACTGGCCTCCTGATCGGGTCCCGGCGTGGCCGGACGCCCCGGTGTCCTACAGCAGCTCAGTCTCCGTCACGACTTCGGTCTTGACGGCCGCCACGAGCTTCTGCAGCGCCTCGAAGACGTGTTCGCGGATGTCGCCGGCGACGAGCACCTGCATGATGTCGTCGCCGACGGCGAGCCTGCCCTCGTTCACCCAGGCGCGCACGGCGAAGACGCCGGGAAGCTCCTGTGCCCGGGAGACGACCTGCTCAAGGCGCTCGCGGTCCACGTGCAGGTCCATGCCCTGCACCGACTCGCCGGCGCGGGTGGTGCCGCGCACCACGCCGCGATGGGCGAGCATCATCCCGACGGCTGCCGACCCTGGCAGCGCCTTGATCTCCTGCATCCAGTCCTCGACGCTGATCACGGTGTCAGTCTCCTTCCTCGGCGCAGGAATGACCCCACACCCGCGCCGACGTGACGGACCCGTGCCGCGGTCCCGTCTCGCGCGATGCTAGACGAGGGCCGGGCGACGTGCCAGTGAGCGAGCGGCTCGCGCTCTGGCTATGATGAGCATATGCTCATATGAAACGCAAGGCCGGGACTACCGCGCGATGCTGCGCCGGTGTACCCGGCGTGTCGACGCACAGGGACGGAGGTCTCTTCATGGGTCGTCTGAACGAAGCGGCGAAGGACGTGCTGGCACGGATGAAGGTGATCCCGGTGGCGACCGCGTCCGGGGACGGGTGCCCCAACGTGGTCCCCATGACGTTCGTGAAGGCTCTGGATGATTCGACTCTGCTGATCGCCGACAACTACATGGACAAGGGCGCGCGCAACCTCGAGGAGAATCCCCAGGTCGCCGTCTCGGTGTGGGATACGGAGACCAAGCAGGCGTACCAGATCAAGGGCGCGGCCGAGGTTCTTCGCGCGGGGCCGGTCTTCGACGAGGCCGTGACTTGGGTCAAGGGCAGCAAACCTCATCTGACGACCAAGGCGGCGGTCGTCATGAAGGTCGCGCACCTGTACGTCTGCCAGCCCGGTGTCGACCTAGGCAAGGATGTCGCGTAGTGAGCCTCACGGGTCCCGGATCGTGGTCCGGACGGACGCGTGGAGAGGGCGCCCGAGATGTCTCCTGACGAGGTGCGTGTCGTGGTCCTGGTGGACAACGCCAAGGGGGCGGCGGGGCTTCGCGCGCGCTGGGGGCTGTCGTTCTGGATCGAGACGCCCCATGCGCGCGTCCTGCTCGATTGTGGCGATTCCGACGCGTTCCTGCACAATGCGGAGCGTCTGGGGATCGCGCTCGAGACCGCCGACGCGTTCGTCCTCAGCCACGGGCATTACGATCACGGAGGGGGGATCGGCGCGCTGACCGCGCTCGCTCCGACTGCCCCGCTCGTGGTACATCCGGGGGCGTCGTCGCCGCGCTACTCGCTGCGCAGGAGCGGCAAGAGGGAGCCCGTCGGCCTGCAGGAGTCCAGTCTGGCCGCCCTGCAAACGGCGGTGGCGCGCACGGTCTGGGCGGTATCGCCCTTGGAGGTGGCGCCGCGCGTGTGGGCCTCCGGGCCAGTGCCGCGGCGCCATCCTCTGGAGCAGGCAAAGAGTACGTTCTTTCTGGATCCGTCCTGCACGGTCCGCGACCACGTCGTCGACGACCAAGCTGTCTGGGTGGAGACGCCCGCCGGGCTGATCGTCCTGTGCGGCTGTGCCCACAGCGGCGTCATCAACACGGTGCGCTTCATCCGCGAGACGGTCGCCGGATCCGGGCGCGGCCGGACAAGCGACGATCCGGGCTCTGAGACCCGGTCGCTTCCCGCGGCCGCCGACGGGCTGCCCGTCGTGCGGGCGCTGGTCGGAGGTCTGCATCTGCTGCACGCCGGCAGGGATCGGCTGCGGGCCACGGCCGAGTTCCTGGCGACGATCGGACTGGAGGCGTGCGCACCGTGCCACTGCACGGGCAAGCGGGCGACGACGATGCTGCGCGACCGTTTGGCGGACGCGTTCGTCGAGGTCGCGACGGGGTGTGAGCTGAGGCTGGCGTACTCCGGCGGCCGGACGTGACGAGCGCCTGGCCCGCCGCGGGCCATCCAGGCCGGGAAGGGGGCGCAGCAGCGTGCGCACGTCGCTCGATTGCCTGACCTGTCTGGTCCGCCAGGCGCTCGAGGCGTCGCGCTTTGCGTGCGACGATCCGGCGCTGCACGAACGCGTCGCGAGAGACGTCCTGCGCATGGCGGCGGAGTTCGACTTCGCCCAGTCGCCGCCGCTCCTGGCCCAGCGCGTGCAGCGTCGCATCCGTGAGCTGACCGGCGCCGTGGACCCCTACGCCGAGCTCAAGCTGCGCGCCGACCGGGTCGTGCTGGCCGCACTGCCGGCGCTGTCGGCAGAGGTCGGGGCCGCAGACGACCCGCTGGCCGCGGCCGTGCGGCTGGCCATCGCCGGCAACACGATCGACGCCGGCGCGTACGGGGCAGCGAGCGTCGATCGGATGGCCCGGGGTCTCGCGGCGGCCAAGGCGCGGCCCTTCAGCGGCGACCTGGAGGGGTTTCGACGAGCCGTTGCCTCCGCCCGGGAGATCCTGTACCTGACGGACAACGCCGGCGAGACCGTGCTCGACCGTTCGCTCGCCGAGCGTCTGCCGGCGGGACGGATCACGTTCGCGGTGCGAGGTGCTGCCGTGCTCAACGACGCCACGCGAGAGGACGCGGCCCGTGCCGGGCTGGACAGCCTCGGTGAGGTCATCGACAACGGGTCCGATGCGCCTGGCACCGTACTGTCGGAGTGCTCCGACACGTTCCGCCGCCGCTTCGCCGCCGCCGACCTCGTCATCGCCAAGGGCCAGGGCAACCACGAGACGCTCAGCGAGGTGGACCGCGACATCTTCTTCCTGTTCGCCGTCAAGTGCGACGTCGCCGCGCGGCACTCCGGCAGGCCGCGCGGCCAACTGGCAATCGTGCGTTCGCGGGCGGGCCGCACTGGCGCGGCCAAGGCGCACGCGACGGCGCTTCGGCGCGGCGAGTCCTACAGCGGCCGGCGGTCAGATCATCGCCGGACCGGTACTGAATCCTGATGCAGAGGAGATGACAAGATGACAGACCACGACCGCAAGCCTGGCTTCTCGATGGTAGCGCGTGACCACGCGTCCTATCCTCGCCACTTCGGCTCTCCGCGCCAGTGGAACGGCCGCGCCAGGATCACCGGTCCTTGCGGGGACACCATGGAGTTCTGGGTCACGGTAGGCGACGGGCGGGTGAAGGGGGTCTCCTTCACGACCGATGGCTGCGCGCCGTCCCTGGCGTGCGGGAGCATGGCGACGACGTTGTGCCGCGGCCGGCGGGTCGACGAAGCGATGGAGATCTCGCAGTCCGACATCCTCGGTGCGCTCGGCGGGATTCCGGTCGACTCGGAGCACTGCGCGCTGCTGGCCGCCACGACCCTGCGGAGCGCCTTCGAGGATGCCCTCTCCGAGGCCGGTCCGGCGATCGCCGGCGAGTCATGGGGCGGAGAAGGCGGCATTGCCGAGAGCTGAGACTGGTGCGCGGTGCCCCAGGTCTGTATTATGAGCATATGCTTGTAACATGGCAGGGACGCTGCCGCGCAGGAGCGGGAGACAGCGGAGCGCGAGGACGTCGCCGACCCGCGAGAACGGAGGTCCGACCATGACTTCGGTTCAGACGCCTTCCCCGTCCGGCAACCGAGACGGCTTCGAGGCGGTGGTGCGCGAGCCCTGCCACGTGCGGCGCTTTCTGCAAGAGGAAGTCCCTCGCGAGGACATGGAGAGCATGGTCGGGTTGGCGACGTGCGCGGCCAGCGCCTGCAACGCGCAGACCTGGCGGTTCATCGCGATCCGGGACCACGGGCTGCTGGCCGCCATGCAGGCTGCCGTCCTCGAGCGTTTCGAAGAACTCGCGACCCGGCCCGGCCTGGTGCTCCGGGAGCATCTGCGCACGGTGGCTCGCGCGCAGGCGCTGCTGTTCGCCAAGGCGCCACTCTGCGTCGCGGTGCTGTCGACGCCGGTCGACTCACCGATGGAAGAGCTCATGAGACTCGCGGGCGTGACGCAGGAGGAGCACGACAGGCTGTGCGCGCGCCCGGAGCTGCAGAGCGCCGGCGCTGCCGTGCAGCTTCTCACATCGTCGGCGCACGCGTTCGGGTACGCGGCCTGCTGGACCTGTGCCCCGATCGTGGCAGGTGAGCGGCTCGAGGAACTTCTCGGCGTGTCGCCACCGACCCGGCTCGTCGCGCTAGTCTCCATAGGGCGCCCCGCCGAGGTGCCCACGGCACCTCGGCGGCTGCCGCTTGAACAGGTCCTGACCTTCCGCTGAGTGCGAGGCCGCAGGGCGAAGCGAGGATCGCAAGGCCCGGCCGAGATCCCCTCTCCGTAGAGCGCAGACACGCTCGCCGGCCTACGTCGTCTCCAGGGATTGACTTCCCGTCCAGACGCGGTATTATGAGCATATGCTCATAACAAGCGGGTGCCCGGGACCGGGTCCCGCACGCACAGGAGGAGCGACATGCCAGGACTAGATGGCACCGGACCTTTCGGACAAGGTCCCATGACGGGGGGCCGGCGCGGCTACTGCGCCGGGGCCTTTTCGTCGCCGGGAGCCGGCCGCGGACGCGGCTGGAGGAACCAGTACTACGCGACGGGCCTCACCGGCTGGCAGCGCGCCGCGCAAGCGCCCACCCCCGAACCGGCTGAGGCGGCGCTGGACCCGCTCTCGCGCATCGAGGGCAGGATCGACGAAGTGCTGCAGCGCCTCGAGCGCCTCGAAGCCGCTGGAGACAAGTGATGCAGGGCCGGAGAGGCTGCGGGGGAGCCGGCGGCTTCATACGGCCCGCCGGCTCCGGCTCCGGCGTCGGCGCCGGGCAGCGTCGCGGCGGCGGCTGCCGCTGCGACCACGGCAGTGCCGCCGGGTCCGCCGGAGTGATCGGCCTCGCCGGCGCTCCCGATGGGGCAGCCACCGTGAAGGCCGCCCACCAGTCGGGGCCGGACGGCGGCCGGTCGCAACCCGTGGTCGCCCCTGCGGCGGAGCGGGCCAACCATCGGTCGCAGTCCCCGCCCGCCGAGCGATCGCGGACCGTGGCCGTCGTGGTGCGAGCCGACGCGTGCACGCAGTGCGGGCTGTGCCTGGACTCGTGCTCCCGCGAAGCGATCAGGCTCCTCGAGGCACCCGTCATCGACGGGCAGACATGCTTCGGATGCGGCGCCTGCGTGAACGCGTGCCCCAACCGTGTCCTCGACCTGGCGAAGGTCTGACGCCATGCGCGTTGCGATCGCCAGCGGCAAGGGCGGTACCGGCAAGACGACGCTCGCCGTGAATCTGGCGGCGTTGCTCGCCACGGAAGGCTGGGCAGTCAGGCTCCTGGACGCAGACGTGGAGGAGCCTGACTGCCACCTCTTCCTGACGCCGTCGGCCGAGCGTCGCGAGCCTGTCGGCGTGCTCGTTCCGGAGGTCGACGAGGCGCTGTGCGATTCGTGCGGCGTCTGCGCCGAGGTCTGCGCCTTCAAGGCCATCACCGTGATCGGCTCCACGGTCCTGGTGTTCGCCGAGCTCTGTCACTCATGTGGTGCCTGCACTCTGCTGTGCCCGCACGGCGCGATCACCGAGGTCGGCCGTGAGGTCGGGCTGGTGGAGCACGGCTCGGTGGAACTCCCCGGCCGTGCCGCGTTCGAGCTCGTCACGGGGGTGCTCGCGGTGGGCGAGGCCAAGCCGGTGCCCGTCACGCGAGCGACGATCGCGGCGGCGGACGACGAGCACGCCGACGTGGTGCTCGTGGATGCGCCGCCCGGCACGTCATGCCCGGTCATCGAGGCGGTGCGCGGCAGCGACCTGGTCGTGCTCGTCACCGAGCCCACACCCTTCGGTCTGCACGACCTGGAGCTTGCGGTGGGCATGGTCCGCGCCCTGGTCCTGCCCTGTGTGGTCGTGGTCAACAGGGCCGACCTGGGCGACGACCGCGTCCACCGCTTCTGCGAGCGGGAGGGGATCGAGATCGTGCTCGAGGTGCCGAACGACCGGCGCATCGCCGAGGCGTACTCGCGCGGCGAGCTGTTGCTTGACGCGGTGGAGGGCTTCGAGGAGTCTCTCGCCACTGCTTGGCTGCGGATCTCCGCGATCGCGAAGAGCGAGGTTGCGACATGACTCGTCCTCTCGAGCTCGTGGTCATCAGCGGCAAAGGCGGCACCGGCAAGACGAGCGTCGTCGCCGGCTTCGCGGCCCTGGCGGGTGGCGCGGTGCTGGCCGACTGCGACGTCGATGCCGCGGACCTGCATCTCGTGCTTCGTCCGGAGCTCGGCCGGGAGCACGACTTCAGCGGGCGTCATCAAGCCGTGATCGACGGCGCGACCTGCACGTCCTGCGGCCGCTGCGCCGAGGTGTGCCGCTTCGCGGCGGTGCTCGGCCCCACGGCCGCCGGCTACGACATCGACCCCATCGCCTGCGAAGGGTGCGGGCTGTGCGCGCGCGTGTGCCCCGAGGCGGCGATCAGCATGGAGCCCGTGGTCAGCGGCGCCTGGATGACCTCCGAGACGCGCTTCGGTCCGCTGGTCCACGCACGCCTGGGGATCGCCGAGGACAACTCCGGCAAGCTCGTCACTTTGGTCCGCAACGAGGCGCGTGAGGTGGCCGCTGCGCGTGGTCTGCCGCTGGTGATCGTGGACGGTGCGCCGGGCATCGGCTGCCCGGTCATCGCTTCGCTCACCGGCGCCGACCTGGTGCTGGCGGTCACCGAGCCCACGGTGTCCGGGCGACACGATCTCGATCGGGTCCTGCGGGTCGTTGGGCAGTTCCGGCTGCCGTTCGCGGTCTGCGTCAACAAGGCGGACCTGAACCCCGAGCTGGCCGCACGCACAGCGTCGGAGGCAGCGGCGGCCGGGGCACTGGCAGTGACGACCATCGACTACGACCCATCGGTGACCCATGCGCAGGTGGCCGGCGTGGACGTCGTCACCTACGGCGGCCCGGCGGCGACACAGGTGAGACGTCTTTGGGGCGAGGTGAGCGGCGCGCTCGCCGCGTCCTCGAAAGGAAGGATGAGCGATGCGTGATCCACAAGGGAATCCAGGCGCCGGCGCGGGCGGGGACGGCCATGGCTGCGCTCACGCGGATGGGGATGCCCGACGCCAGCACGACGCGCTCGAGGTGAAGATGCTGCTCATCCGGCACAAGTTCCTCGTGCTGTCGGGCAAGGGCGGTGTCGGCAAGAGCACGGTGGCCGTCAACCTCGCCTCGGCGCTCGCGTCGGCCGGCCGTCGCGTCGGCCTGCTCGATGTAGACCTGCACGGGCCGAGCGTGCCCGGGCTGCTCGGCCTCGACTACGCGCCGCAGCCAGGACGTGCCGGCGGCATCGCTCCCGCGGAGGTGGCCGACAACCTGTGGGCGATGTCGATCCAGTTCTTCCTGCCGGCGGACGACGACGCCGTCATCTGGCGCGGCCCCCGCAAGTACTCGGCGATCCGCGAGATGCTGTCGGCCGTGGACTGGGGCCATCTCGACTGCCTCGTCGTGGACGCGCCGCCGGGCACCGGCGATGAGGCTCTTGCGCTGGTCGAACTCCTCGGGTCCGGCACCGGCGCCATCGTGGTGTCCACGCCGCAGCGCGTCGCGGTGAGTGACGTCCGCAAGGCCCTGACGTTCTGCGCCACGCTGGAGCTGCCGGTCCTCGGCGTGATCGAGAACATGAGCGGCTTCGTGTGTCCTCACTGCGGGGAGACGACTGATGTGTTCCTGAGCGGCGGTGCCGAGGCCATGGCCGCCGATCTCGGCGTGCCCTTCCTCGGCAGGATCCCTATGGACCCCGCGGTCGTGCAGGCGGGAGAGCGCGGCGTGCCGCATGTCGTGGCTTGCGCGGGGTCGCCCACCGCCGAGGCATTTGAGAACGCCATCGAGCCTCTGCTCCGCATGACCGAACGGCCGGCGCATGGGGTGCACGCGGTCGCGGCCGAGCCTACGGCTG
>JAAZAR010000134.1 GCA_012514235.1 Actinomycetota bacterium | reverse complement strand
GGAGGAGGGCGGGCTCGACCTCAAGGAGAAAGCCCGCCTCAAGGCGCTCAAGCTGCTCGCCGAGCACGAGCCCGCGCCGCTGGACGAAGCGGTGGCGGCGCGCATCGACGAGCTCGTGGCCGGGTTCAGGCCCGGAGCCTGACATGCCGTCCTGCACCGGCGTCCCCGAAGACCCGTCGGTCGCCGCCATCCACGAGAGCGCGCTCCGCGTGCTCGAGAGGACCGGCGTCGTCGTGCAAGACGACGCGGCGATCGCCCTGCTCCGCGCCCGCGGGGTCCGCTGCGACGGACGCCGTGTCTACGTGACCGAGGACCAGGTGCAGGAGGCGCTCGCGAGCGCCCCGGGATCGTTCGTCCTCCACGGCCGCCGGCCCGAACTGGCCCTGCCGTTGGGCGGCGCCGACGGACGCGTCTTCGCCTCCGGCTCGGGCGCCGCCTACATGCTTGAACCAGGCGACGGCGCCGCCGGCGTCCGCATGCGGTCGGGGACGCTGGCCGACCTGGAGTCGACCGCCAAGCTCGGCCACCAGCTCGCGGCCATCGACTTCAACAGCGACTGCATGGAGCCGCTCGACGTCCCGGAGGAGGCGCGCACTCGCCGAGGCACCCATGCGCGGCTCGTCAACAGCGACAAGGCCATCGAGTGGGTGGCCTCCGTGGACGCGGACATCGAAGACTCGGAACGCATCAACGAGATCCTCTTCGGGAGCGAGTGGCATGCCGTCCCGCGTGCCCTCATCGTCCTGAACACCACCGCGCCGCTCCTGATCTCCGGCGAGACGGCGCGGATCCTGCTCCACTGGGCGCGGCGCGGCCAGCCGGTGTGCATGACGTCCTGCGTGATGGGCGGCACGACCGGCCCCGCCACCGTCGCCGGCGTGCTCACGGTGCAGCACGCGGAGCTGCTGGCGGGGCTCGTGCTCGGGCAGGCGGCGCGTGAGGGCTCGCCGTTCGTGTACGGCGGTCTGCCGGTGATGGCCTCCCTGCGCACGGGCGCGGCCAGGTTCAGCGGACCGGAGTTCGTGCGCATGGCGGTCGCCACCGCTCAGCTCGCCCACCTCTGCGGTCTGCCTGTCCGCGCCGGTGCCGCCTGCACCGACAGCCATGCCGTCGACGCCCGTGCGATGGCCGAGTCCGCCGAGGCGCTCTCCTCCGCCGTGTTCGCCGGGGCTCACTTCCTCTTCCAGGCGGCCGGCATCATGAGCTCGTTCAACGCGCTCTCGCTCGAGAAGTTCGTGCTCGACGCCGACCTCATCACCGCGCTTCGGGCGGCAGTCGATCCGGTACGCGCCGGTGAGGAGTCGCTGGCGGAGGACGTGATCGACGCCGTCGGTCCGGGGGGCGGGTACCTCGGTCAGAGCCACACGCGCCGGCACGCGCGCGACCTCGAGCGTCCGGATGCGCAGCCGCTCGAGACGTTCGACCGGTGGGCGGCGGCCGGCGGCGAAGATGCCGCCGCCCTGGCCGCCCGCCGGGTGCGCGACCTCCTGGCCGCGCACGAACCGCCGGCCGACCTCGATCGAGCGACACGCCGCCAGCTCGACGACTACTGCCTCTCCTGACCGGCCGCCGCTGCGTCCTCGCGCTCGTCCGTGGACGACGTGCGCTCGTCGGCGTCGGCGTCTCACATGCCGGACTCGGCAGGCCCGGCTTGACACGCGGCTCCTGACGGCTACTGTGCCTGATACATTGTGTAAGGCGGGAGGCTGGATTTTATTCTCTGCCGGGCGGAGGGAGGGCGAGGCCCGGCACGGCCATTCCGCCGAAGAGGACCAACGGACGAGGGGGAGCTGGATCATGTCGATGATGGCAAGGCAGAGAAGTCGCCGCGGCGCAAAGGTGGTGGGTGCGCTGCTCGTCCTTGCGGCCGTCCTGGCGCTCGCGCTCGCGATCATGGCGTGCGGAGGGACGGAGAGCAGTGACGAGGGCTCCGATACGGGTGGCGCGCCCGTTCCGGGCGGCACGCTCAAGGTCGGGATGCAGCCCGGCAACGGCCAGTACGACCCGGTGATGATGGCCGGATCCGTCGGCGACATCATCCTCATCTGTCAGGCCCAGGAGAACCTCGTCGCGCTTGCCCAGGACTTCAGCGTCAAGCCGTGGCTGGCGAAGGATTGGGACTCTCCCGACGGCAAGTCGTGGACGTTCAACCTCCAGGAGGGCGTCACCTTCAGCAACGGCGAGCCGTTCACCTCGGAGGACGTCCTCTACTCCTTCGAGCGCCTGCGGTCCAAAGAGTCGCCGATGGCGGGCGTCTACGCGAACATCAAGGATGTCGTCGCCGACAGCCCCACGCAGGTCACCTTCCACCTCAAGGCCGTCGACTCAGAGTTCCCGTCGTCGCTGACCGACTACCGCGCCAAGATGCTCTGCAAGAGCGTCAAGGACCCCATGACCGAGCTCGTGGGCACGGGTCCCTTCGTCCTCGAGTCGTATGCGGCTGAGGACAGGGCAGTGCTCAAGAAGAACCTGAGCTACTGGCAGAAGGACGCGGACGGCAACGCGCTGCCGTACCTTGACGGCGTCGAATTCATCTACTCGCCGGACACGGCCGGCCAGATCGAGGGTCTCCAGGGCGGCGCCCTCAACTGGGTGGGCGGTCTGACCGCCGAGCAGAAGCAGACCATCGAGGCCAACCCCAGCCTCAAGGTCATCACGACCAAGACGAACTACATGAACGCGCTGCAGATCCGCGTCGATCAGGGCGCCGGCAAGGACAAGGCCGTCCGGCAGGCTCTCTGGGCCGGCACGGATCGCCAGGCGATCGTCGATCTCGTGGCGCCTGGCGTGGGCGTCGCCGGCAACGGCACGTTCGTCGGTCCGGCCTATGAGGCCTACTACACCGACGAGCAGCCCCCCTACGACCCGGAGAAGGCCAAGCAGCTGCTGGCCGAGGCCGGGTACGCCGATGGCCTGAAGATCAAGCTGGTGTGCCAGAACGCGGACCCGATGCCCGCCATCGCCACCGCCTGGCAGGCCCAGATGAAGGAGATCGGCGTCGACGTCGAGATCCAGCAGGTCCCGACGGACGTGTACTACGCCGACAAGGGCACGGACACCTGGTACGAGGCCGACTTCGGCATGGTCGACTGGGGCACGCGTGCCGTCCCGGTCACCTACTTCCAGCTTGCGCTCACCAGCGATGCTGCATGGAACTACGCCCGCTGGAAGAACGCCGAGTTCGACTCGATCGTGAAGCAGATCCCGCTGACCCTGGACGAGGCTGAGCGCGCCGATCTCTACAAGCAGGCGCAGGCGATCATCCAGGACGAGGTGCCCATGATGAACTTCATCGTGCTCACCGCCGTGGCCGGCGAGTCGGCGAACGTCGACGGCATCGAGCTCGATCCCGACTGGGCGCACACCACCTTCACCACGGCGTACTTCACCGAGTGAGGCACCGACATCGTCCCGGCTTCTGAGCCGGAGCGATACGACTGAGGCGCGAGGGGGGCCGCGAAAGCGGCCCCCCTCGCGCCGTACGGGCTCACGGCCAGCACGCGTGCCCGCCCCATTTGTCTCCAGTATGCGGGACGGGATCCGGGGCCAGGTTGACTCGTGTGGGCACCGGACTCATGGTGACGAGATGGCGACCCGTACCCACGTGCACGAGCTCCGCGTGACTCACCCCAGTCGACAGGGGCACGCGGGGCCGGCGTTTCGGGTGCCGGTCGGACCCGTGGACTTCGACCTCGACCCGGCACGCGTCGGGCGTGCCCGCGAGCTCACGAGGCGCGTGTGGCGGTACGAGCAGGTCGAGCACATCCCCGTCATCATCGACCTGGGGCCGGAGTGCGACGAGTCGGTCCAGGATGTCCTGATGCACGACGACGCCTGGTTCAACTCCGGCGTTCGCCGCATCGAGCGCTCCCTCCGGGTGTTGCCGGACGACTACATCCCCATCTTCGAGCCGCCATGGGCAGCCTACTTCTCCACGCCGGTCATGCTCGGCGCCGAGCTCTGGTGGGAGGAGGACGCGGACTCCTGGCCGGCGGTCAGGACGCCGCCGGTGCGGGACCTCGACGCGCTCGCCCGTCTCGAGGTCCCCGATGTCCACGCGTCGCCGCACTTCCGGAACGTCCTGCGTCGGCTGGCGATCGCCCGGGACTGCCTGCCGCCGGACGTGGCGATCGGCGGCGTCGACATGATGTCGCCGCTCGGCGACCTGCAGGGGATCATGGACCAGTCGCTGCTGTTCGTCAGCATGAAGCGCGCCCCGGAGGCCATCCGTCGCGCCTGCGAGGTCATCACGGTGACGCAGGAGGCCGCGCAGGAGGCGGCCCTCGAGGCGGTCGGCGGCGAGGCTCGCCTCGCCGGACTCTCGAACTGGCCCATCTGGCGGCCGGAGGGCGCCAAGGTCCTGGTCACCGACGACATCGCCGGTCTGCTCAGTCCTGCCGCCTACGCCGCCTTCGACAAGCCCTACGGCGACCGGCTGCTGCGCCGGTGGGGCGGCGGACTGCGGCACGTCTGTGGTCCACATCCTGCGCTCTCGCTGTATGTCACATCCGAGCCGCCTGTGTACGGCCTCAACTGCGCCCACCGCTTCAGTCGCGCCGCGATCGCGGAGCTGAAGGAGGAGATGGGACGGAGAGCGCTCGAACAGCACGGCCGGCGCGCCCACCTTGAGGTCATGTTCGAACGGGACATGTCGCTGACCGACATCGTCGGCGCGTTCCGTGGTCTTGCAGAGGCGCTCGCCCCCGACGTCGTCGCGATCCCCTACTGTCAGGTGGCGTCCGACAACTCGGTGAGCGACGATGCGATCGCCACGTTCGCACGAGAGATGCGCCGCGTGGCCGAGGCGTATGCGAAGAGCGTGCGCTGGGACTGAGGGGGGACGCGTGCCCGTCGTCATCATCGGGAAGAGCGCCGCCGGCCCGAGTGCGGACGAGGGCGCGTTCTGATGGCCGTGCGCCGCGACACGGTCAAGACGCTCTGCCGCATGTGCGCCGATCGCTGCGGCATCGTCGTGAGCCTGGAGGATGGTCGCGTCGTCGACGTGCGCGGCAACGACGCGCATCCGTGGAGCCACGGCCGTCTCTGCGTGAAGGCTCAGGCTGCCGTGGACATCGTCAATCATCCCGACCGGCTGCTGCACCCGTTGAAGCGCCGCGGTCGCGAGTGGGAGGAGCTGCCGCTCGATCAGGCGCTCGACGAGATCGCCCAGCGCCTGCGAGCCATCATCGAGCGCGACGGCGCCCGCAGCGTGGGCGTCTGGAAGGGCGAAGCCGCCGGCTTCGCCCAGCAGGAGGACCTGGCGCGTCGGTTCATCCACGCCGTCGGCAGTCCCAACTACCTCTCCAACGATTCGATGTGCTGGGTCGGCCGGTTCGCCGGTTTCAAGCTGGTGTTCGGCGCATGGCCGAACGTGGACATCGAGAACTCGCGTTGCGTGGTGATGTGGGGCGCGAACCCGCCGTTCTCGCGCCCCAATCTCACGCAGCGCATCACGGCCGCGCGGCGGCGAGGGGCGAAGCTCGTCGTCGTCGACCCCAGGCTCTCCGCCGTGGCCCGGCGCGCAGATCTGCATGTGGCGCCGCTGCCGGGTACCGACGGAGCCCTCGCGCTCGGACTCATCCGCGAGCTGGTCGAGAGCCGCTCCGTCGACCGCGAGTACGTCGAACGCGCCACGGTCGGGTTCGAGCAGCTCGCCGCCTACGCACGGAGCTTCACGTCCGATGTGGTGGAGCGTGAGACGGGCGTCCCCGCCGCGACCGTGGTCGAGTTCGCCCGCCTGCTTCGCGGGGCAGGCGGGCGCGTCGCGCTCTATCCGGGCAACGGCCTGGAGCATCACGAGAACGGCGTCGACACCATCCGCGCCATCGTCTCGCTCAACGCGCTGCTCGGGACGCTCGGCAAGATCGGCGGCTCCGTCTTCGCTCAGCCGCTCCCGCTTCGAGACCTCACGCTGTACGAGGAGCGGCCGCTGACCGAGCTCGAGCCGATCGGCGCCGATCGCTTCCCGGTCCTGTACGACGTGCGCCGCGAGTGCCACACCATGACGGCGCTGCGCGGCATCCTGACCGGCGACCCGTATCCGCTGCGCGCCATGCTCCTGACAGGCGCGAACCCCGTGCTGACCAACCCCAACTCGAGCAGGGTGGTGGAGGCCCTCTCCGCGTTGGAGTTCTTCGTGGTGCGGGATCTCTTCATGACCGAGACGGCCGCCCTGGCGGACTACGTCCTGCCGGCCGCCTCGTTCCTGGAGCGCAGCGAGGTGCACGCTCACCACGAGATCGGGGTGGTCACGCTGACCGCCGCGATCGACGGACCTCCCGAGGCCCAGACCGAGTACGGGTTCTGGCGCGCCATCGCCCACCGTCTCGGCGCTGCGGAGTACTTCCCCTGGCAGGACGATCGGGAGCTGAACCGCTGGCTCCTCGGGCCCACCGGGATCACCCTCGAGGTGCTCGAGGCACACCCCGAGGGCGTGCACTACGGCTCACCGGCGAAGGACGAGGTCGTGGAGCGCTTCCCCACGCCCACGGGCAGGATCGAACTCGTCTCGGAGCATCTTGCGGATCTGGGGTACGACGCATTGCCTCGCTACCGGCGACCGGCATACCTCGAGGCGCCGGACCCCGAGTTCCCGTTCGCGCTGATGACCGGCGCCCGGTCGCTCCTCTTCGCGCACAGTCGGGGCCACAACGTGGCGCGGTTCGCGGCGGAGGCGCCGACCCCGGGACTCGAGATGCACCCCGATGACGCCGGCGCACTCGGCGTTGCCGACGGCGATACGGTGCGCCTGGTCACGCGCATCGGAGCGATCGAGACACCGGTCCGGGTGGTCGCAGCCAACGGTCTGCCGCGACGCTGCCTGCAGCTCACGCACGGATGGAGCGGCGCCAACGCGAACGCCGTGACGCACGACGACCGCTTCGACCGCATCAGCGGCTTCCCGCTGGTGAAGTCGGTCGAGGCGCGCATCGAGCCGGTGGGCGGGACCGCATGACCGGTTCGTGCCGCCCAGCCTGGACTCGCAAGAGCGGACGGCACCGCCGCCGGTTTGACATCCGGCGCCGGGCCGGTACTGTCACGCCTATCCCCGAGCGAATGAGGATGGATCCTTGGTCGAACCGAACGTGACCGACGAACTCTTCGACACGGCCATCATGGACGAGGAGGCCGTGAAAGGCTTCTCCGAGCCGGAGCAGCAGGAACGGCCGAAGACGTGGCGACTGTACTGGCGCCGCCTCCTGAGGCGGCCGGCGGCGCTCGTCGGCACCGTCATCTTCTGCTTCTTCCTCTTCCTCGCCGTGTTCGGACCCTGGATCGCGCCCTACGACTACGAGAAGCAGGATGCTGACCTGCGTCTCGCCGCTCCGACGCTGAGCCACCCCTTCGGGGCGGACCAGTTCGGTCGTGACATCCTCAGTCGCATCATCGTCGGCACGCGCAACATCTTCCTGCTCGGCGGGTCCGGCACGGCGGTCGCCGTGCTCATCGGCACGGCCATCGGTCTCTTCTCCGGCTACATCGGGGGGACGACCGACGAGGTGGTGATGCGGTTACTCGACGTGCTGTTGTCGTTCCCGTCCCTGCTCCTGGCGCTCGTCCTGCTGAGCACCGTCGGACCGTCGAGCCTCAATCTCGTCTTCGTGGTCGCCATCCTGTACATCCCGATGGTGGCGCGGGTCGTGCGGAGCATGGTGCTCGACCTCAAGAACAAGGAGTTCGTCGAGGCGGCGCGCGTCCGTGGAGAGACGCGCAGCTACGTGCTGTTCCGTGAGATCCTGCCGAACGCGCTGCCCCCGCTGCTCGTCGAGGCGTCCATGCGCTTCAGCTACTCGATCTTCCTGGTGGCGTCTTTGGGCTTCCTCGGTCTCGGCGTGCAGCCGCCGTCGCCCGACTGGGGCCTGCAGATCAACCTGGCGCGCAACTTCTTCGCCATCGCGCCCTGGGTCCTGCTCTTCCCCGCCTGCACCATCGCCGTCCTCGTGATCGCCACGAACCTGATGTCGGACGGCCTGCGGCAGGTCATGCTGCCGGGCGGCGGGAGGAACTGATGACAGTCCCCGCCGCCTCCCGCCCCGTCTTCGAGGTCGAGGGTCTCTCCGTCGACTACGTCACGGAGCTCGGCGACCTCCACGCCGTGCGGAACGTCTCACTCGCCATCCACCAGCACGAGAGCTTCGGACTCGTCGGCGAGTCCGGTTCGGGCAAGTCCACGCTGGCAATGGGAGCAATCCGGTACCTCGCGTCGAACGGCCGCGTCGCCGACGGCAGCGTGCGCCTCAACGGCGTGGAGCTGTTGGGCCTCTCGCCCAAGGAACTGCGCGCGCTGTGGGGCGCGAAGATCGGCGTCGTCTACCAGAGCCCGCTGAGCGCCCTCAACCCTTCGATCCCCATCGGAAGGCAGCTCGCAGAGGTCGCTCGCCAGCACCTGGGCATGGATTCGGCTGCGGCACGAGGGCGCGTCCAGGAGATGCTGACCAAGGTCGCCATGCCCGACCCCGATGCCGTCATGAAGCGCTATCCGCACCAGCTCTCGGGCGGGATGCTCCAGCGCTGCGTGATCGCCATGGCGCTCATGACCAACCCGGCGCTGCTCATCATGGACGAGCCGACGACGGCCTTGGACGTCACGACCCAGGCCGTCGTCCTCGACCTGGTCGCCGAGCTCAAGCGAGAGTTCGACTCGGCGATCCTCTACATCACGCACGATCTCGGCGTGATCACCAAGATCTGCGACCGCGTGGGCGTGATGTACGCGGGCGAGTTCATGGAGCAGGCCCAGCTGAAGGAGCTCTTCAAGCGTCCGCTGCACCCGTACACGCTCGACCTGCTCGGCTGCGTGCCGCACTTCGATCCCACTCCCCAGAAGCGGTCGCTGGTCACGATCCCCGGGTCGATCCCCCGTGTGGACCAGCTGCCGGCGGGCTGCATCTTCGCGCCGCGCTGCAGCTTCGTGGAAGCCGCCTGCACGAAGGCGCGCCCTCCGCTCGCGGCCGTGGACAAGGGCCATCTCTCGGCCTGCCGCCGCTGGCAGGCCGTGCCCCCGCCGGCCGAGTATCTGCGCGCCGCCACAGAGGCCGTGCGGGGCGTGCAGACCGCATGCGACACGTCCGACGTGCTCGTGCGCACCAGCGACGTCCAGGTGCACTTCAAGGCGCCCAAGGGCACGGTCCGTGCGGTCGACGGCGTCGACCTCGACGTGTGCGAGGGACAGACGCTCGGCGTCGTCGGCGAGAGCGGCAGCGGCAAGACGACGGTCGCGCGCGCCATCATCGGGCTCACGCCGAGGACCGGCGGCAGCATCACGCTGAAGGGGGAGTCCCTGCCCCGCACCACGGGCAGGCGCCCGCGGTCGACGCTCAGGCAGATCCAGATGGTGTTCCAGAACCCGGACGCCTCGCTCAATCCCACGCGCAGCGTCGGCGACGCCATCATGCGCCCGCTGACCCTGCTCGGCGGACTCGACCGCCGGCGGGCCAAGGACCGGGCGCTCGAGCTCCTCCAGTCCGTCAGCCTCCCGGTCAGCTACTTCGACCGGTTGCCGCACGAGCTCTCCGGCGGCGAGAAGCAGCGGGTGGCGATTGCCCGCGCCTTCGCCGCCGAGCCCGGCATCATCCTCTGCGACGAGCCCATCTCTTCGCTCGACGTCTCGGTGCAGGGTTCGCTCATGAACCTGCTCATGAAGCTCCAGGTCGAGCAGAAGACCTCATACCTCTTCATCTCACACGACCTTTCGGCCGTGCAGCACCTCTCGGACGTGATCGCCGTGGTGTACCTCGGTCACGTGATGGAGGTGGGCGACGCCACCAAGGTGCTCACGCCGCCCTTCCATCCCTACACCGAGGCGCTGCTCTCGGCCGTGCCGCTCGCGGACCCCGACGTGAAGCAGAAGCCGATCCGGCTGGCCGGGTCCGTGCCGAGTGCCATGAACGTCCCCTCCGGCTGCCGGTTCCATCCTCGCTGCCCGCGCAACCTCGGCGACGTCTGCCGCGAGCAGGAGCCGCCCTGGCGGGAGGGTGACGGGGACCACCGCATCTTCTGCCATATCCCACTGGACGAGCTGGAGCGGCTGCAGGCCGAGACGCTCGTCCTCGAGGCCGAGGAGGGCGCCTGATGGCCAGGTTCATCGTCAGGCGCCTCGGCTTCATGGTGATGACGGTCGTGCTCGCGTCCATCATCATCTTCTTCGCCACGACGATCCTCCCCGGCGACGTCGCCAGTCAGATCCTGGGCCGCTTCGCGACGGAGGAGGCCAAGAGCCAGCTCCGCACCGAGCTTGGCCTGGACAAGCCCGTCGTGGTCCAGTACGGCACCTGGCTGGGCAACTTCGTGCGCGGTGACTGGGGCGAATCCCCGAGCATGAACACCCTCGTCCGGCCCATCGTCTTCGAGCGGCTGGGCAACTCGCTGATGCTCGCCGTGGTGGCGTTCGTCATGTACGTGCCGTTAGGGATCCTGCTGGGCCTCATCGCGGCGCTGAAGAAGAACACGTGGGTGGACCAGACGATCTCCGTGGGGTCGCTGGCGTTCATCGGGCTGCCGGAGTTCGTCAGCGGGCTCATCCTCATCGCGATCTTCGCCATCCATTTCAAGTGGTTCCCCTCGCAGTCGGCCATCCCGCCGGGCACGGGGTTCGTCGAGGCCCTGCCGTACCTGATCCTGCCGGCCATCACCGTGGCGCTCACCAGCCTGGCCTACGTGGTCCGCATGACGCGGTCGAGTACGGTGGACGTGCTCCAGATGGACTACGTGCGCACCGCGAACCTCAAGGGCATCCCGCCCCGGAAGGTCCTGTTCACGCACGTGCTGCGCAACTCCCTGCTTCCCACGGTGACCGTGGTGGCGATCGGTATCGGCTGGCTCATCGGCGGCCTCATCGTCACGGAGTCCGTGTACGGGTATCCCGGCCTCGGACGACTGCTGCTCTTCGCCATCCAGCGGCGCGACCTCGTGCTCATCCAGTCCACGGCGCTGCTCATCGTGCTGATCTACGTAGTCGCCAACCTGATCGCCGACATCCTGTACGCGGTCCTCAACCCGAGGATCCGCTACAGCTGACCGCAGCGTCCCGCGCCGGTCCGCGGCCGGAAAGGCCGCCCGGACGCCCGCGGCCACGCGCCTTCGCGGCCGGAGGGGTATACAGCGGTATGTCTCCGCAGGCACAGGCAGGTGCGATGTGACAGTTGTCGTGACAGGGGCGAGCCTCTCCCCGGCGGACGTCGTGAGCGTCGCCCGGCGGGGCGAGCCCGTCGTCATGGAGGCCGAAGCGGTCACCCGCATGAAGCGGGCACGGGAGCTCGCGGATGCGTTGGCGGAGCGGGGGACGCCCACCTACGGCCTTACCACCGGGCTGGGCGTCCAGAAGCGCGCCCGGCAGGACCACGACGACGTCGGCTTCCAGTGGCGACAGATCGCCGAGAGCCGAGCCGGGGTGGGGCCGCTTGCGCCGCCGGGCGTAGTGCGGGCGGCGATGCTCATACTGCTCAACCAGATGGCGGGCGGCTCGACCTGTCTGCGTCCGCTCCTGGCCGAGCGTCTGGCGCAGGCGCTGAACGACGGCATGACGCCGTCGGTCCGCCTGCGCGGCTCGCTCGGAGCATCGGATCTGGCGCCGATGGCGGACCTGGCCGCGGCCGTCTTCGCGGGCGTGGACCTCGTCGCCGGCGAGGGGCTCGCCGTCATGAACTCGGGTGCCTTCGGCACCGGCGTCGCCGCCCTGGCGCTCGCCGATGCGGCGCGCCTGGTGGACGCCGCGGACGTCGCCGCGGCGTTGAGTCTCGAGGGGTTCGCCGCCAATCCGTCGACCCTGCACCCCGCGATCGAACTGGCTCGGCCGGACCCGGTGCTGGCGCGCACGCTGGCGCACCTGCGCGAGCTGCTGCGCGACAGCTTCCTCTGGCGAGAGGGGGCGGCCCGCAACCTGCAGGACCCCCTCACCTACCGCAGCACGGCCCCCCTGCAGGCGACCGCGCATCGGGCGCTCGAGCATGCCCAGGAGGTCCTGGACATCGAGATGAACTCCGCTCAGGGCAACCCTCTGGTGTCGCTGGCGGCGGAGACGATCGTCTCGGCTGGTGCGTACGAGGTGGCCGGCCTGTCAGCCGCACTGGACTACGTGCGGATCGCGCTCGCCTCGATGCTGACGGCCGCCTCCGAGCGCAGCCTGAAGCTGCTGGACACGCCCTGGTCCGGCCTGCCGACCGGCCTGCTGGACCAGGGCGAGGGCGGTCCCGATCTCGGGCTGAGCATCCTGGCGATCACGGCGGAGTCGCTGGCCGCCGAGGCGAGCACGCTCGCCCAGCCGGTCTCCTTCGTGCTCACGAGCACGAGCGGGGCGGAGGGCATCGAGGACCGGGCGTCGCAGCTGCCTCTGTCGGCACGCCGCCTGGCCGAGCAGGTGGACGCGGGCGAGGCGATCGTGGCGATCGAGCTCGTGGTGGCCGCGCAGGCCGTCGACCTGCGCGGGTCCTCGCCGCTCGGTCGGGGGACCGCACGGGCGCACAGACGCCTCCGCGAGGTCGTGCCCGTGCTGCGTGCCGGGGGCACTCCGCCGGTCGACGTGGAGCCGGTCATCGAGCTCCTGCGCGACGGCCCTCTCGCTTGACCTCGGGCGGATGTCGGCGCGCCGCGGTCGTGTCCGGCGAGCGATGGATCCGCCGACGGCGCCGACGGAGCCTGAAGTCCTGGTCAACCGCCCTGGAGACCCTCCGCTGCACTCACGAGGCCGATCCAGGGCACGGGCAGCTCCGGTGTGTCTCCGGAGATGAACGAGACGACCGCGACGAGGTCGCCGCCCTCGCGGTCGACCAGGTTCTCCACCGCGCGGACGAACCCGCTCTTGCGGATCTTGTCGGCCACGAAGATGGCGCGGCTGCCTTCGGGTATGTCGCCCACGGCGCCGACCAGCCCCTCGAGGTTGAGGCAGCGCACGAGAGGACGGCCCAGCTCGCGGGCGACGACGAAGCCGATGAGAAGATCCTTGGCTCCTTCGCCCACGATCACGATGTCGGGGTCCAGTGCCCTCGCCCGCTCCGCAAGCATGGTCCCCAGGGCGTCGACCGCGGCGGGGTCAGACAGCGGCCGGAAGCTTCCGATGATGCGACAGCCGCCGTCTGCTTCGTCGTCAGACCGCTCGACGCTCAGCCCACCCTTGCGCAGGATCTCCCAGATCTCCTCGTTGTTCACGGTTCTCCTCTCGTAGGGCGGAGCGGCCGCGGGGGTCGCTCCGTGCACTCACGGATCAGGTTCGCTTGCCGGACGAGGACGTCTCCATCGCGTGATCACCGACGCGAAAACACCACGTTACCACCGGCGACGCCGCGCGGACCACTGCTCCAGATTCGGACCCGCTGTGTGGTAGCTTGACGTGAGCCGACGGGGTTGCCGCGAAGCCGTGCGTGAGAGCACCCCAGGCAGCCGGAGACAGAGCCGCGCGCCGTGGTGCACGGCGCGCGTGGACGGAGCGGGGAGCAGGCGAAGGAGGACGCATGCGTATGACGAGCGGAAGCGGCCATCTGCCGATGGGCGACGACAAGGCCTCGCCCTGGTACGGCCGCCACATCCTCAGCGTCAGCCAGTTCACGCGAGAAGACGTCGACCATGTCCACGACGTCGCCGCCGACATGCAGGAGATCGTGCAACGCACGGGCGGCTGCGACCTCCTCAACGGCAAGATCCTCGCCAGCATCTTCTACGAGCCGTCGACGCGCACGTCGTGTTCCTTCATGGCCGCCATGCAGCGTCTGGGCGGCCAGGTCATCCCGATCAACGAGGTCCGGAGCTCCTCGGTGGCGAAGGGCGAGAGCATCGCCGACACGGCCATCACGCTGGGCTGCTACGCCGACGTCATGGTCATCCGCAACCCGACGGTCGGCTCGGCCGCCATCGCGGCGGCGAACGCCGGGATCCCGGTGCTGAACGCCGGGGACGGCGTGGGCGAGCACCCCACCCAGGCGCTGCTCGACACGTTCACCATACGGCAGGAGCTGGGGCACCTGGACGGCCTTGCGGTGACGCTGGTCGGCGACCTGAAGAACGGCCGCACCGTGCACTCCCTCGCACGGCTGCTCGCGTTGTACGACGACGTCAGGCTCACCTACGTCGCCCCAGACAGTCTGCAGATGCCGCAGGACGTGGTGGACCAGGTGGCGGCTGCCGGCGTGCCGCAGGAACGATGTGCACAGCCCGACCAGGTCATCGCCGACACGGACGTGCTGTACGTCACCCGTATCCAGCAGGAGCGCTTCTCGACGCCCGAAGAGTACGAGCAGGTCAAGGGCGTCTACATCATCACACCGGAGACGCTCAGGGGCGCGAAGGACGACCTGGTCGTCATGCACCCGTTGCCGCGCGTGAACGAGATCGCGGAAGAGGTCGACGCCGATCCGCGCGCCGCTTACTTCCGGCAGATGGAGTACGGCATGTACGTGCGCATGGCGCTGCTGGCTCTCGTCCTCGGCAGAGTCTGAGACGCGGCGGGGCGTGTCCGGCGGCGGCAACGACCGCCGGCGGGCAGCGCTGCCGGGCGACATCGGCGGCTGCCCCGAGACAGCCGACGTCTCCTCGCCCCGCTGCAGTCCAGCAGTCTGGCCTCGTCGTGTGTCCAGATGGAAATCGCGTCTGGTCTTCTGGACATACGGCAGTCGCGGTTGAACGGGTCATGCACCTGCCTCAGTCTGGTGGCGGAGAAAGGCGAGCGGCGGCCGGAAGCGCCGCCGCCCTGACTGCAACCCACCACGAAGCGAGGCGTCATCGTGAGCACACAAGCCCAGGCGAGACCGCGCCCGGTCCGCGCGCCGCGCGGCACCGCGATCAGCTGCAGAGGCTGGCAGCAGGAGGCCGCACTGCGCATGCTGATGAACAACCTTGACCCGGAGGTCGCCGAGGCTCCCGACGAGCTCATCGTGTACGGCGGCGCCGGCAAGGCGGCACGTGACTGGCGTTCGTTCGATGCGATCGTCCGCACGCTCCGTCGTCTCAAGGACGACGAGACGCTGCTCGTGCAGAGCGGCAAGCCGGTCGGCGTGTTCCAGACTCACGAGTGGTCGCCGCGCGTGCTCATCGCCAACGCCAACCTGGTCGGCGACTGGGCCACGTGGGACGAGTTCCGCCGCCTGGACGCGTTGGGGCTCACCATGTACGGGCAGATGACCGCCGGCTCGTGGATCTACATCGGCACGCAGGGCATCCTGCAGGGCACCTACCAGACCTTCGCCGCCGCGGGCCAGAAGCACTACGGCGGCGATCTGGCCGGCCGGCTGGTCCTCACGGCCGGTCTCGGCGGGATGGGCGGCGCGCATCCGCTCGCCGTCACCATGGCCGGCGGCGTCGCGCTGTGCGTGGAGATCGACCCGCATCGCATCCAGCGGCGCCTCGAGACCGCGTACGTCGACGTGTCGACGGACTCGCTGGACGAGGCGCTCAAGCTGGCCGACGAGGCCGTGGCGGCTCGGAAGCCGCTCTCGATCGCGCTGCTCGGCAACGCGGCGGACGTCTACCCGGAACTGGTCCGCCGCGGCGTCACCCCGGACCTCGTCACCGACCAGACGTCGGCGCACGACACGCTCAACGGCTACGTCCCCAACGGCATGACGCTCGACGAGGCGCTGGTGTTGCGGCGCGAGCAGCCGGAGGAGTACGTGCGCCGCGCCGTGCAGAGCATCGTCGTCCACGTGGAGGCCATGGTCGCGTTGCAGAAGGCCGGCGCGCACGTGTTCGACTACGGCAACAACATCCGTGGCGAGGCGAAGGCGGCCGGCTTCGACGAGGCCTTCGCCTTCCCCGGCTTCGTGCCGGCGTACATCCGCCCGCTCTTCGCACGCGGCAACGGGCCCTTCCGCTGGTCGGCGCTCAGCGGCGATCCGCAGGACATCGCCGTCACCGACGCCGCCCTGCTCGAGGCCTTCCCGCACAACCAGATGGTCACGCGCTGGCTCCAGATGGCCGCCGAGAAGGTCCACTTCCAGGGCCTGCCGTGCCGCATCTGCTGGCTGGAGTACGGCGAGCGGGCCAAGGCGGGCGAGATCTTCAACGACCTGGTGCGTACCGGCAAGGTCAAGGCCCCGATCGTCATCGGCCGCGACCACCTCGACTCGGGCTCCGTGGCGAGTCCGTTCCGGGAGACCGAGGCGATGCGCGACGGCAGCGACGCCATCGCCGACTGGCCGATCCTCAACGCGCTCGTCAACACCGCCGCCGGCGCCAGCTGGGTGAGCTTCCACCACGGCGGCGGCGTGGGCATCGGCAAGAGCCTCCACGCGGGCATGGTCGTGGTCGCGGACGGGACCAACATGATGGCCGAGCGTTTGCGCCGCGTACTCACCAGCGACCCGGGCACCGGCGTCATGCGGCACGCTGACGCCGGCTACCAGGAGGCCATCGAGAAGGCGAAGGAGTCGGGCATCGATCTTCCGATGCTGGAACAGGAGTGAAGGGACGGACGAAGCCATGAGCACGTCACCGGTCCTGCTGGATCTGGGTCTCTGCAAGGCCTGCGGCATCTGCATCGACCTCTGCCCGGAGAAGGTGTTCGACCGCGACGGGCTCGGTGAGCCCGTGATCGCGAGACCGGACGAGTGCAGTCAGTGCCTCATCTGCGAGCTGCACTGCCCGGACTTCGCGATCGAGATCCGGCGCCGCGAGCCCAAGGCGGCCGCCGCGGCCGCTCATGACGGGGAGGCATGAGATGGCCACTGTCGTGAACGAGACGACGCCGGCCGCGGGGCGCAAGCCCGTCCTCCTGCAAGGCAACGAGGCGGTCGCGGAGGGGGCCATCGCCGCCGGCGCCCGCTTCTTCGCCGGCTACCCCATCACGCCGTCGACGGAGATCGCCGAGGTGCTCAGCCGGCGACTGCCTGAGGTCGGGGGGACGTTCATCCAGATGGAGGACGAGATAGCCAGCATCGCCGCTGTCTGCGGCGCGTCTCTGGCCGGCCAGAAGGCGTTCACCGCCACGTCGGGCCCGGGCTTCAGTCTCATGCAGGAGATGATCGGGTTCGCCACCATGGCGCAGATCCCCTGTGTGGTCGTCGACGTCATGCGCGGCGGTCCCAGCACGGGATTGCCCACCGAGCCCGCCCAGGGCGACGTGATGCAGGCTCGCTGGGGCACCCATGGCGAGCACTCGGTGATCGCCCTCGTCCCCAGCAGTGTCGAGGAGTGCTACACGCTCACCATCGAGGCGTTCAACCTGAGTGAGCAGTACCGGACGCCGGTCATCCTGCTGTCGGATGCACTGATCGGTCACATGCGCGAGGCGGTGGTGTTGCCCGACCCGGCGGCCCTGCGGATCGCCGAGCGCGGCATGCCCGATTGCGACCCGGCCGAGTACGACACCGTCACCAGCACGCTGGACAACATCCTGCCGCGCCCGCCGCTGGGCTCGCCCTTCCGGGTGCACGTGACCGGACTGGTCTACAACAGGCGGAGCGGGACGCCCGACACGAGCGACCCGGCCGCCGCCGCCGATCTCGGTCGGTACCTGCGCGAGAAGATCTACCATCACCGCGACGCCATCGTCCGCGTGGAAGAGGTCGAGATGGACGGCGCCGAGGTCGCGATCTTCGCCTACGGCTCCGTCGCCCGCTCGGCCATGGCCGTGGTCCGCGAGGCCCGCGCGCAAGGCGTCCGCGTGGGCCTCGTCCGGCCCATCACGCTGTGGCCGTTCCCCACCGCCGCAGTCGAGCGCATGGCCGAGCAGGTACGCACGGTCATCGTGCCCGAGATGAACATCAAGCAGATGAGCTGGGAGGTCCAGGCCGCCGTGAAGGGCAAGGCCAAGGTGGTGGACTACGGGCGTGTCGATGGCAAGCTCATCACGCCCGACGAGATCTTCGAACTCGTCAAGCCGGAGTTCTACTACCACAAGTGGGAGGAGCGATGAGCGCGCTGGTCGACGAGCAGCGGCTCGAGGCGTCGCCTACCGGCGACGACAGGCTGCCGCGCATCAAGCCGCACACCACGTCCCAGATCAGGGCCCATCTGCGTTCGGCCAAGACGCTCTGGTGCCCCGGCTGCTCCAACGGCACCATCACCCGGGCCCTCGTCGATGCCATCCTCGGGCTCGACCTCGATCCTGAGAGGGTGGTCGTGGTGGCCGGGATCGGCTGCAGCGGGCGCATCAGCGCCTACCTCGACTACTCCACCGTCCACACCGCCCACGGACGGGCGCTGGCGGTGGCGACGGGGGTCAAGGCTGCAGACCCGTCCCTGCACGTCATCGTAGCCATGGGCGACGGCGACTCCTCCGCCATCGGCGGCAACCATTTCATCCATGCGGCGAGGCGTAACATCGACCTCACCGCACTCGTGTTCAACAACTCGATCTACGGCATGACGGGCGGGCAGATGAGCCCGACCACGCATCTCGGCGACAAGTCGACGACCAGCGTCCACGGCAGCGTGGAGCCTGCGTTCGATCTGTGCGAACTGGCCCATGCCGCGGGGGCCACCTACGTCGCCCGCGGCACCGCCTGGGGTTATCAGCAGCTGGTGAACGTCATCGCCGGGGGGATCGCCCACGCCGGATTCGCCATGGTGGAAGCGATGGCGGTCTGCCCGGTCTACTACGGCCGGTTCAACCTCACGGCAGACCCGGCCGCCTTCCTGAGGGCGCAGAAGGAGCATGCTGTGCCGGCCAGCCAGTTCGACGAGGGCGAGACGCGCGTCCGCGACAGGTATCCCGTCGGCCTGCTGCACCATCGTGAGCGCGACGAGTTCGTCGCGGCGCTCGGACAGGTGAGAGAGAAGGCGTCGGAGGGCAGGCATGGCTGAGCACGCGCGCGTGGAGATCCGCTGTTCCGGCTCGGGAGGGCAAGGCATCCTGCTGGCCGCGGCCATCATCGCTGAGGCCGCCGCGGCCCTCGGTCGTCACGTCGTCCAGACGCAGAGTTACGGGCCGGAGGCCCGGGGCGGAGCCTCCAAGGCGGAGGTCATCATCTCGGAAGGACCAATCGACTACCCGGAGGTCCAGACGCCGGACGTGAGTCTTGTGCTCTCGCAGGCGGCCTACCACAAGTACGCAGGGGACACGAAACCCGGAGGTCTGCTCGTGTACGACTCCGGGCTGGTCGAGCTCGATCCGGGCGACGACCGTGTCGTCCGCTGCGGGTTGCCGTTCACCGCGGTCGCTGCAGACGAGCTCGGCAAGAAGGTCGTGACAAACATCGTCGCGCTCGGCGCCCTGGCGGCGGTCAGCGGCATCCTGCCTGTCGAGGCGGTGCGTGATGCGGTCCTGAGCCGTGTCCCCGAGCGGTTCAGGGAGCTCAACGAGCACGCGTTCGGCCTCGGGTTGCGGCTGGGCCAGGAGGCCGAGCCGGTGACCTCATCGGCGCCGCAGACAGCGTAGACTGGCGATCGAGGCGATCAACAGGAGAAGGATCACATGACGCAGGTCGTCATCGGCGAAGCACCGCTCACCATCGACGAAGCCATCGCGGTCGCGCGCGGGGGATCCGAGGTCGTCCTCGGCGCCGCTGCCCGCGAGCGCATCCGGGCGGCGCACGACGTGGTCGCCGGCGTCATCGCGCGGGAGCAGGTCGCCTACGGCGTCACCACGGGGTTCGGCCAGCTCGCGACCACACACATCCCTGTGGACAAGGTCCGCGAGCTGCAGGAGAACCTCGTGCGCAGCCACGCCGTGGGCCTGGGGGAGCCGCTCTCCCGGGAGGTGGTGCGAGCGGCGATGGTGATTCGTCTCAACACGATGGCTCGGGGTCACTCGGGCGTCCGGCTCTCGGTGGCGGAGCATCTGGCCGCGTGCATCAACGCCGATCTGGTCCCGTGGGTCCCCTCGCGAGGCTCACTGGGCGCGTCCGGCGACCTCGCCCCGTCCGCGCACCTCGTGCTGGCGCTGATGGGCGAGGGCGAAGTGCTGACGGAGGACGGGGGGCGCGAGCCGAGCGGGCCCGCCCTGCGGGCCGCCGGGCTCGCGCCCGTCACGCTCGAGGCCAAGGAGGGCCTCAGTCTGCTGAACGGCACCCAGTTCATGGCGGCGATCGGCTGCATGCTGGTCGCCGACGGAGAGACGGTGCTGGACTCGGCCGATCTGATCGGCGCGATGAGTCTGGAGGGCCTGCGCGCCTCCGTGGGTCCGTTCCAGGAGCGCATCCAGGCGCTGCGGCCTATCCCGGGTCAGGTGGTGACGGCCGCGAACGTCCGGCGGGCCACGGACGGAAGCGCGATCATGCTCAGCCACCTCAACTGCGACAAGGTGCAGGACGCCTACTCGCTGCGCTGCATCCCGCAGGTCCACGGCGCCTGCCGCGACGCGCTCGCCTGGCTGCGGCGCGTGGTGAGCGTCGAGGTCGACGCGGTCACCGACAACCCGCTCATCTTCCCGGACACGGGCGAGATCATCTCGGCCGGCAACTTCCACGGGGAGCCGCTCGCGCTCGCTCTCGACCTTGCGGCGATCAGTCTGGCGGAGATCGCCTCCATCAGCGAGCGGCGGACCTTCCGGATGCTCACGAGTTCCCTGAGCGAGCTTCCGCCCTTCCTCACTACGGACAGCGGGCTGAACAACGGCTACATGATCGCTCAGTACACGGCTGCGGCCCTGGTCAGCGAGAACAAGGTGCTGTGCCATCCGGCGAGCGTCGACTCCATCCCCAGCTCCGGGGACCAGGAGGACCATGTGAGCATGGGGATGACGGCGGCGCTCAAGGCACTGATGGTGCTCGGCAACGTGCAGAAGGTGCTGGCGATCGAGGCGGTCTGTGCGGCGCAGGCCATTGACCTGCTCGCCCCGCTGGAGCCCGGCCCCGGGACAGGCGCCGGGCGGGCGGTGGTCCGCGAGCTGAGCCCGATGCTCGAGCGCGACCGGTACGTGGGTCCGGAGCTCGAGGCGGCCGTCGAGGCGGTGGCTGCCGGCCGGTTCGCCGACATCGTGCGGAAGGCGGCGGACAGCGGTGGACTGACCGGTCTGAACGATATGTCCGTTCCGGACGAATCGGACGAGGGAGCGTGACAGTGAGCATCCGCTGTGATGTGCTCGTGCGAGGTGCGAGCGAGGTCGTGACGATGGCGCCGGGGGCCGGGGATGCCCCGTCACCCGGCCCGACGGGGCAGGACCGTCCGCCGGTGGACCTCGGCCTCATCCCCCACGGCGCCGTCGCCGCCCGGGAAGGGCGGGTGGTCTGGACCGGACCCGAGACCGAGATCGCGGACGCCCTCGAGGTACCCGACGACGCGGTCGTCGTCGACGTCGAGGGCGCGGCCGTCATCCCGGGCTTCGTGGACGCCCACACGCATCTCACCTGGGCCGGCGACCGCGCAGCGGAGTACGGCGCCCGGCTGGCCGGCGCCACCTACCTGGAGATCCAGGCGGCCTGCGGCGGCATCACCAGCACGGTGCGCGCGACGAGGGCGGCGACGGAGGAGCAGCTCGCCGCCCTCGCCGCGCGCCGTCTCGACTCGTTCCTGCGCCACGGCACGACGACCCTTGAGGCCAAGACTGGCTATGGGCTCACGCTCGAGGACGAGGCCAAGCAGCTCGACGCCGGCAAGGTCGCTCACCCCGTGCGCCGCGTGCACACGCTCCTCGCGGCGCACCTGACGCCGGAGGAGTACGCCGGCCGCGAGGACGAGTACATCAGCCTGGTGTGCGACCGAATCCTTCCGGCCCTGGCCGGTCAGGCCGAGTTCGTCGACGTGTTCTGCGACGAGGGGGCGTTCACCGTCGAGCAGTCGCGGAGAGTCCTGGAGGCCGGCCGCTCGCTCGGCTACAGGCTCAAGATCCACGCCGAGGAGCTGGCGCACACCGGAGGGACGGCTCTTGCCGCCTCGCTCGGCGCCGTGTCTGCCGACCACCTCATCCACATCACCCCCGACGACGTGGCGCTCCTCAAGGAGGCCGGCACGGTCGCGGTCCTGCTGCCCGGCACGAGCTACACGCTCCACACCACCTACGCGCCGATGCGGGAGCTCCTGTCCGCCGGAGTGACGGTGGCGCTGGCCACCGACTTCAACCCCGGCAGCTGCTACAGCGAGAACCTGCAGATGTCCATCTCGCTCGCCTGCCAGGAGGACCGCGTCACGCCCGCCGAGGCTCTCCGCGCCGCCACCATGGGCGGCGCGGCCGCGCTCGGCCTCCAGCACGAGATCGGCAGCCTCGAGCCGGGCAAGTACTGCGACCTGCTCGTGCTTGACGCGGCCTCGCACCAGGAGCTGCCCTATCACTGGGGAGTCAATCTCGTCGCCGGCGTCATCGTGGGCGGCGAGGTGGTCGTGCGCGACCGGCAGCTCGTGTCACCGGCCGTCGCGCCGCGCGCCACTCACTGACCAGCAGACCGGAGGTCCCGCCCGTGACCCTCATCGAGTGCATCCCGAACTTCAGCGAAGGCCGGCGGCCCGAGGTGATCGACCAGATCGCTGCCGCCGTCGACGGCGTCGACGGCGTCAGCCTCCTCGACGTGCAGAGCGATCCCACGCACAACCGCTGCGTCATCACCTTCGTGGGCCACGAGGAGCCCATCGCAGAGGCCGCCTTCCGCGCCATCGCCAGGGCGGCCGATCTCATCGACCTGAACCAGCACGAGGGCGCGCACCCGCGCTTCGGCGCCACCGACGTCTGCCCGTTCGTGCCGCTGCGTTCCGAGGAGATGCCCGTCTGCGTCGAGACGGCGCACAGGCTGGCCGGGCGCGTCGCGGCGGAGCTGGGGATCCCCGCGTTCCTCTACGAGGACGCGGCCCGCATGCCCGAGCACGCGAACCTGACGGTGATCCGGGGCAAGGGGTTCGAGGAGATGCGGGAAGTCATCGGCAGCCAGCCGGCCAAGACGCCGGACGAGGGTGAGGCGCGCGTGCACGCGACCGCGGGAGCGGTCGCGATCGGCGCGCGCTTCCCGCTCATCGCCTTCAACGTGAACCTCGACTCCGACGACCTCGACCTCGCCAGGCGCATCGCCGTCGAGATCCGCGAGAAGGACGGCGGCATGAAGTGCGTCAAGGCGATCGGCCTGCGGCTCGACGACGGTGCGGTGCAGGTCTCCATGAATCTCACCGACTACCGCGTGACCTCGATGGCGGACGTGGTCGAGGCCATCGGCCGACGCGCCGGCGCGGCAGGCGTGGCGATCCGCGAGAGCGAGGTGGTCGGACTCCTGCCGCAGGACGCTCTGGTGCGGCTGGCACAGTCGGCCCTGCACGCGACTGGCTTCACCCGGGACCAGGTCCTGGAAGCCCGGGTCCTGGACACGCTGCTGTGAATGCCGGCCGCAGAGGAGACGGCGAGCCGGGCACCGGGGGAGCATCCCTCTGCTCCGGCGACATCCTCATCACCGGGCTCCGTCTCACGCCGCTCTTCCTCACGTTCAAGGAGCCCTATCACTGGGCGGGACGTGTCGACCACGGCTCCCCCGTCGTGCTCGTGGAGGTCGAGACAGACGCCGGGATCGTCGGGATCGGCGAGTCGGTGTCGTCGCTCGCCGCGGAGATCACGACCGCCGCGCTCCGCGTGGTCGAGCCGCTCGTCCTCGGGCAGCCGATCCACGATGTGGCGCGCCTCGTCCACGAGGCGCGCCACCTCGGGACCTTCAACCACATGCCCTGGTTCGCGGACTTCGTGCTCGCCGGGTTCGAGATGGCGCTGTGGGATGCGATCGGCAAGGCCGCCGGCCAGCCGGTGTACCGGCTCCTCGGCGGGGCCGTCCGCGACGAGGTCGACTACTTCGGCTTCGTGCAGGGCGACACGACCGAGGAGCTTGTGGAGGACGCCCGCGACCTGGCCGCGGCCGGGTTCGGCGTCATCTATCTCAAGGTCGGCCGCGGCGACGAGGCGGACGTGCGCAACACGGCCGCCGTGCGCGAGGTCATCGGCGGCCGCCGTCTGCGCGTGGATCCCAACTGTGCTTGGAGCGTGCCCGACGCCATCCGCATGATCCGGGCGCTCGAGCCCTGCGACATCGACTGGGTCGAGCAGCCGACGACCCTGCTCAGCGTCACGGCCCTGCGCCAGGTGCGCGAGGCGGTGCACGTGCCCATAGCTGCCGACCAGGCCGTCCTGACGGCGAACGACGTCTACGACTTCGTACGGCAGCGAGCCTGCGACGCCATCTGTCTCTCGCCGCATGAGGCCGGCGGCCTGCTCGCCTTCAAGAAGGCCGCCGCCATCGCCGAGGCCGCCGGCATCCCGATCTGTCTGCACGGCCAGAGCGTCAGCGGCATCACGGACGCGGCTCAGCACCACCTCGGTCTCAGCACGCCGAACCTCACCGACGGCAACCAGATCATGCACCAGTTGCTCGTCGAGGACCTCGTCGCGTCGCCGGCCCTGGATCCGGTCGCCGGCAAGCTCGGTCCGATCGAGGGATCCGGGCTCGGCGTCGAGCTCGACCGCGACGCGGTGGCGCGGGCCGCCGAGGCTTACGCGAAGGGAGTCCGCTCGTGAAGGTCCTGATCGCCGACCAGAAGCTCGTCTCCGAGGTCTTCCCCATGGACGAGGCCATCCCGACCATGCGCACGGCGCTGACGATGCTCGCCCTGGGTGATGTCGTCATGCCGCTGCGCAGCTACCTGGCGCTGCCGCAGGGTGACGCCGTCATGGGGTTGATGCCCTCGTACATGGGCGGCTTCGAGGCGGTGGGCGTGAAGGTCGTGGCCGCGTTCCCGGCCAACTTCGGGACGGAGTTCGACACCCACCAGGGCGTGGTGCTCTTCTTCGACACGGAGCGGGGGCTGCTGCGCGCCATCGTGGACGCGACCTCCATCACGGCCATCCGCACGGCTGCCGTCAGCGGCCTGGTAACCGATCTGCTCGCCAACCCCGAGGCCGGCGACCTCGCGATCATCGGGGCCGGCACGCAGGCGCACACGCACCTCCAGGCGATGCGGGCCGTCAGGCCCGTCCGCCGGGTGCGCGTGTACAGCGTGCCGGCCGAGAGCGCGACCGCCTTCGCGGAGCGCGAGTCGCGTCGCACCGGCCTGCAGGTCGAGGCTGTGGCGACCGCGGAGGAGGCGGTCGCGGGCGCCGATCTCATCTGCACGGTCACTACGGCGACCGAACCCGTCGTCCGGGGCGAGTGGGTCTCGCCGGGAGCGCACATCAACGCGGTCGGCGCGTACACGCCCACGACCAGGGAACTCGACTCAGACCTGGTCGCCAGAGCGCGGCTGTACGCGGACCGGCGCGAGTCGCTGCTGAGCGAGGCGGGCGAGTTCCTCATCCCGAGGCAGGAGGGACGGTTCGGCGACGAGCATGTCGTCGGGGAGATCGGCGAGGTGCTGACGGGTGAGGCTCCCGGCCGCACGTCGTCCGACGAGGTCACCCTGTTCAAGTCGCTCGGCATCGCGATCGAGGACCTGGCGTCGGCCCACCGTATCTACCAGATCTGCAAGGAGCGCGGTCTGGGTACATGGGTCGAGATCGGCGGCACGCACTTCGGCGCTGCTGCGGAGGGGTGAACGTGGCCGTCCAGTCGTACCCGGAGTTCTACAACGACGTCTTCGGACCGGTGATGCAACCCGGTTCCAGCTCGCACACGGCCGGGCCCTGCCGCCTGGGATACCTCGCCGGCTGTCTGCTCGGCGAGCCGGTGGCGAAGGTGCGCATCGAGCTCGACGAGCACGGCTCCTTCGCGGGGACCTTCGGGATCATGGCCGAGGATCGGGCGATGGTCGCGGGAGTCCTGGGCTGTCTGCCGGACGACGCGCGGCTGTTCCGCAGCATCGAACTCGCCGAGGATGCCGGCGTCGCCGTCGAGTTCGCGTCCACGACCATCACGGAGAGCAGGCACCCCAATACCGTGAAGTTCGTGCTGACCGGCCGCAGCGGCCTGATCGTCGAGCTGGTCGGCGATTCCACCGGCGGTGGGATGGTGGAGACCGTCACGATCGACGGCTTCCCCTGTCGGACGATCGGCGACTCCTATCTGCTGCTCGTGCAGGACCCGCACGAGGCCCTGAGCCCCGAGATGCTGGAGCGGCTCAGGGCCGATCTGCCCGACGCCCTCGACGCGCACACGGTACGCGTCGAGGGCCGCGGAGCGCTGCACGCGATCGCGCTGCCCGCCGAGCCCGATCTGGTGGCGCTGCGCGAGGTCCTCGACGGTGAGGCTCCTCTGATCCGGCCGGCGCTCCTGCGGCCGGTGGTGCCCGTCGTCGTCACGCCCGACCGCAGGCCGCAGCTGTTCGACTCGATGACGCGCTGGCGGGAACTCGCCGAGGAGCGCGGCGTGCCTCTCTGGGAGGTCGCCGTCCAGTACGAGATGGACGCCTCCGGAAGGCCCCGGCAGTGGGTCATCGACCGCATGCGAGAGCTCGCGATGATCATGCGCCGGCAGACGCGGGCGGTGTACGAGGAGGACCTCTCGGTCATCGACACCGAGTTCAAGCCGGACTTCGCGCGCCGCTGGCTGCGCCATGCGGACACGCCGGCGCGGGTCACGGACGGCGTGACGGCGCAGACCGTGAAGTACGCATACGGCGCCGGCGCCGGCATCCCCGGCGTGGAGAACGTGCCGGGGCCGATGGGCGGCGGGGCCGGCTACATCTACGCCGCCCTCTGCGCCGTCCAGGAGGCCCGCGCCCTGAGCGAGGACGACCTGCTCCGCGGGCTCTTCATCGCCGCCGGCGTGGGCGCCATCGCGTACACGCGCACCGAGCCGACTGGTGAGGTGCTAGGCTGTACCGGCGAATCGGGCGTGTGCGGCGCGATGGCGGCCGCTGCCGTCGCGGAGATGGTCGGCGGGTCTCCGGAAGCTGTCGAGAACGCGGCATCGCTCGCGCTGCAGGCCTTCATGGGTCTGCCGTGCGACCCGATGCCCGGGGGGCTCAGCCAACCGTGCCGCAGTCGCATCATGGCGGCCACCTGCACGGCGCACGTGTTCGCCGACCTCGCGCTCGCGGGGCACGACGCCGTGCTCCCGCTGCACGAGGCACTGGACGTGGCCGACCGCATCGGCCGCGCCCTGCCCTCCGAGCTGCTCTGCACGTCGGAGGGCGGCTGCTGCACGGCGCCGGCGGCACAGGCCCGCAGGGCGGCCTACCGGCGCTGGTTCGAGGAAAGTCACCCGGAGGATCGACCGCCGGGCAACATGATCTGAAGCGGTGGACGTAAGGGCCAGAGAGGAGACCGTTTGAGGTGACAGAGGACCTGCAGTACGTCGGTGGCAACTACCCGGTCCACGACGTGGCCCAGAAGGTGACGGGGGAGCTCGTCTACGGCAGCGACTTCTCGGTGCCGGGCATGCTCCACGCCAAGCTCATCCTCAGCACGATCCCGCACGGTGTCGTCAAGCGGATCGACACGTCACGCGCCGAGGCGCTCCCCGGGGTGATCAAGGTCTTCTCACACGAGAACGCGCCCATGGACGGCTTCTCCCGGGCGCGTATCCACCCCGGTCAGGACATGTCGTTCTACGACGAGACCCTGTTCAGCGAGCACGTCCGGTTCGTGGGCGACAGGGTCGCGGCCGTCGTCGCGACCAGCCGGGCGACCGCCGAGAAGGCGGCGGCACTCGTGGAGATCGAGTACGAGGAGCTTCCGGCGGTGCTCACCGTCGACGAAGCGCTCGCGCCAGACGCGCCGGCGATCCACGACGGCGGCAACCTGCTGTTCGAGCACGAGATCGAGAAGGGCGAGCGTCCCGACCTCGAGGGCGCGGTCGTCGTCTCCTCCTGCGTGAGCACGCCGCGCATCCACCATGCGGCGCTCGAGCCTCACGTGTGCGTCGCGCAGGGCCACAGCACCGGCGGCATGACCGTGTGGACGACGAGTCAGGGCGTCTATGCGGCACGCACTGTGATCGCCGAGCTGCTCGGCCTCGAGTACCACCGGGTGCGGGTCATCAAGCTCCCCATGGGCGGCTCGTTCGGAGGCAAGACAGAGTACATCATCGAGCCTGTCTGCGCGTTCCTCGCCCATGCCACGCGACGGGCGGTCAAACTGCTCCTCGATCGGGAGGAGTGCATGATCGCTACCATGGTCCGGCCGGCGACCCGCACCACCGTCCGCACTGCCTGTACTCCGGACGGCCGCCTGCTCGACTTCGGGGCAGCCTCCACGCTGGACTCGGGCGGGTTCGCGGCGAGCACGCCGGACTACTCGATCCACATGTGCAAGAAGGTCACCAAGATCTACCGCGTGCCTCACTACCGGCACGAGGGCCGCGTCGTGTACACGAACACGCCCGTCGGAGGGGCGGCGCGCGGGTGGGGCGCTCCTGAGATGATCGCGGCCAGCGAGGTCCACATGGACCGGGTTGCCGCCGCCCTGCGACTCGACCCCGTGGAGCTCCGCCTCAAGAACATGGTGGAGCCGCACGACACGGACCTCGTCACCGGTCTGCCGCTCGGCGACGCGCGTGTGCGTGAGTGCCTGGAGCGCGGCAGCGTGGCGTTCGACTGGGCGGCGCGCCGGGCCCGCCCCGCGGGGCGGGGCCGCATCCGGCGCGGCGTGGGCGTCGCGGCCGGAGCGCACAAGAACGGCATGTACGGCGCGTTCCCCGAGGCCAGCAACGCCTCGCTCAAGATGAACGAGGACGGCACCTTCGTGCTCAACGCCAGCCTGCACGACACCGGATGCGGGGTGGTGACGACCATGCGGGTGATCGTCGCCGAGGTGCTCGGCGTGCACCCCGACCTCGTCGCTGCAGGTGAGGCCGACACGGCGACCACGCCATTCGACTACGGCACCTACGGCAGCCGCGTCACCTACGTGGTCGGCGAGTGCGCCCGCATCGTGGCGGAGAAGGTCAAGGACAGGCTGCTGACGGCCGCGGCCGATCTGCTGCAGGAGCCGGTCGAGCGGCTCGGCGTCGCCGACGGGGCCGTCCACGTCAGAGACGACCGGGAGCGCGCGATCGCCTATCGTGACATCGCGCGCCTCAGCCAGATGCGGCATGTGCCGTCAATCGCCGCGTCGACGACCTACTATGCCGTCTCCAATCCGGCCTCGTACTCCGTCCAGTTCGCCGAGGTGGAGGTGGACTGTGCGACGGGCCTCGTCGCGGTGACCGACTTCCTCGCGGTCGCCGACGTGGGCCGGGCCATCAACCGCGGCATGGTCGAAGCGCAGTACCAGGGCGCGGTGCAGATGGGCATCGGCTACGCGCTCTACGAACACCTGGACGTCGACGAGAAGGGGCGAGCCGGGGTGGACGGCTTCAAGAACTACCACATAGTCAACGCCCCCGACATGCCCGACGTCCAGGTCCTCCTGGTGGAGCACGAGGGGGATGACGGGCCGTTCGGGGCCAAGAGCGTCGGCGAGATCGCCACAGTGCCCACGGCAGCCGCGGTGGTCAATGCGGTCAACAACGCACTGGGCACTGAGCTCGGCGATCTCCCACTCACGCCGGAGCGCATCATCGCGGCGCTCCACGGGGAGGAGGTGGCGGCGTGCAGCTCGTGCTGACCGTCAACGGGACGACTTACGAGGTCGAGGCCCGACCCACCGCCCGCCTGCTCGACGTGCTCCGCGACCAGCTCGGGCTGACCGGCACCAAGGAAGGCTGTGCCGAGGGCGAGTGCGGCGCCTGCACCGTCATCGTCGACGGCAGGGCGGTGGACTCGTGCATGATGCTCGCCGTGCAGGCGCGCGGCAAGGAGATCCTCACGGTCGAGGGCCTCGCGCAGGACGGCGAGCTCGACGTGCTGCAGCAGAAGTTCGTGGAGTACGGCGCCGTCCAGTGCGGTTACTGCACGCCCGGCATGCTCATGTCGGCCAAGGCGCTTCTCATGGGCAATCCGGTGCCGTCCGAGCAGGACATCCGCGTGGCACTCGCCGGCAACCTGTGCCGTTGTACCGGCTACACGGCCATCGTCGCTGCGGTGAAGGCGGCGAGCGGCCAGGACACGAGGCCCCTTATGGAGATGCCCGTCGAACCCGGCGAGCTCGCCGCCGAGGCGGTCACGGACCCGGACACGCTGGCGGCTGCGTGTGGGATCGTCGAGGCCGAGACAGGGCAGCCCCCAGGGGGACCGTGCTCGTCCGGCGGCTCCAGCGAGATGCTCGGCTTCCATTCGGCTCCGGAAGGCGGTGAGTGACGTGACGCAGACGCAGGTGCTCACCCCCGCGAGCCTCGAGGAACTCGTGGCGGCTCTTGCCCAGGCCACGCCCCAGACCCGCTTGCTGGCCGGCGGCACTGACCTCGTGCGTGAGCTTCGCCGCCCCGTCCGGGAGCCCGACCTGCTCGTCGACCTCACCGGGTTGGCCGCGCTCTCCGAGGTCCGGCTGGAGGAAGGGATGCTCCACATCGGGGCGCTCGCGACGTTCACGGAGCTGCAGTGGCATCCGCTGGTCCGCGAGCACGCGCTCTGCCTCAGCCTCGCGGCCGCCCAGGTCGGCTCGACCCAGATCCGAAACGCCGGCACGATCGGCGGCAACGCGGCCAACGCCTCGGCGTGCGCGGACGGGGTCACCGCCCTCACCGCGCTCGGCGCCGTCGTGATCACGGTCGACGGCGCCGGCGAGAGGCGCACCCAGTCCCTGGACGACGTCGTTCTCGGTCCCGGCCGCACGAGTCTCCGCTATGACGAGGCCATCCTGGAGTTCGCCTTCCCGCCGCTGGATGCCGGTCACCGATCCGCGTTCGCGAAGATCGGCTCCAGGACGGCGGTCAGCGTCGCCAGGCTGAGCGTGGCGCTGGTCGTGCGGTTCGACGCCGACGCCGGTGTGCTGTCCGAGGCGCGCGTGGCGCTGGGCGCCGTGGGCGAGAGAGCCTTCCGGGCTTCGGAGTTGGAGGCGAAGCTGGTCGGCCGCGCCGCCGACGACGAGACGGCGCGGCTGTTCGCCGATGGGTGCGTCGCAGCCGTCGAGGCATCGATACCGGGGCGTTACTCGCTGCCCTACAAGCGGCACGCCGCCGTCGGTCTGGCGTATGACGCCTGGAACATGCTGGCCCTGAGCGCCCCCAGCGAGCCCGCGTGGACGTAGCTCGGCGAGGGGTCGCGCTCTCCAGGCTGCCGGAACGGGGTCGCGGGCTTCTTCTGGGAGCGACGCCGGCGTCCGCCGGCGTCGTCGTCAGCCTGCGGTCGCCGGCTCGGCTTCGGCGGCCGGGCCCTGGTCCTTGGCCGTCTGCAGCCGGCGCAGCTCGTCCGGCGGGATGTGGCACCTGTAGGTGTGCCCGTCGCCGACGTCCTGGTCCGGGGGCACCTCGTTCACGCAGATGTCGCCGAGGAACCTGTGGCAGCGCGTGTGGAAGCGGCAGCCGGACGGGGGGTTGCTGAGGCTGGGCATGGTCCCGCGCAGCGGGATCCGGTCCTTCTGCTCCTCGAAGTCGAGGCGCGGGATGGAGCTGAAGAGCGCCTCCGTGTACGGATGGTGCGGCGGGCTGAACACGTCCGCCGCCGCTCCGACCTCGATGAGCTCCGCCAGGTACATCACCCCGATGCGGTCCGAGATGTAGCGCACCACGGCGAGATCGTGGCTGATGAACACGTAGGAGGTCTGCTCGTTGGTCTGCAGTTCGACGAGCAGGTTGAGGATGCTCGCCTGCACGGACACGTCGAGCGCCGACGCCGGCTCGTCGCAGACGACGAGGGTAGGGTCGCCGGCGAAGGCGCGCGCGATGGCGATGCGCTGCTTCTGGCCACCTGAGAGCTCGGTGGGCTTCTGGAAGAGGAAGCGCGGCTCCACGCGGACGTCGGCCGAAAGCTTGTCGACCTTGGCGCGGACCGAACCGGCCTTGGCGCCGCCGAGCTTCTTGACCGCCCGCGTGAGGATCGCCCGCGTGCTCCAGGCCGGATTGAGCGTGGAGTCCGGGTTCTGGAAGACCATCTGGATGGCCCGCAGGGCTTCTCTGGACCGCTTGCCGGCCGTCGACTTCAGGACCCCGCCCTCGAAGGTGATGGTGCCGGAGTCGGGCGGGATGAGGCCGGTGACGCACTTGGCGAGCGTGGTCTTGCCGCTTCCCGACTCGCCGACCAGCCCGAACGTCTCGCCCTTGCGCAGGTTGAGCGAGACGTCGGCGACGGCGGTGAGCTGCTTGCGGCCGTCCTTGAACGTGCGCACCACGTGGTCGATGCCGAGCACGTCCGCCTCGTGCGCGCCGCGTTCCTCCAGACTGGTGGCGAGCACCGGGGTCATGTGCGGCATGTGCGGCGTCTCCGCGCAGAAGTAGCAGCGCACATGCCGCTCCGCCTCGCCCACCGGCTCCGCATGATGCGGCGAGAACGCCGCAGGGTCCGGCGGCAGCTTCTCGGCCTCCTGGCGCCCCTTGTCGGGCCCGTCGCCCGGCCACGCGAAGAAGTCGGGCTCGCGCCTCATGCACACCGGCCGGGCCATGGGGCAACGAGCGGAGTAGACGCAGCCCTCGAGCGGTTCGCCGAGCGCCGGCAAGGTACCGGGGATGGTCTGCAGGGCGGCGTCCGTCTTGTTCATGCCGAAGCGCGGGACGCAGCGCAGCAGGCCCATGGTGTAGGGGTGCCGCGGGTCGGTGAAGACCTGCTTGGCCGGCCCCTCTTCGACGAGCCGGCCTGCATACAGGACGCCGACCCGCTCACAGAGGCGGACGACCAGGCCGAGGTTGTGCGTGATCAGGAGGATGGCGGCGTTGATGCGTCCGCGCAGCTCCTCGATGAGGTCGAGGATCTCGGCCTCGACCGTCGCGTCCAGACCGGTGGTGGGCTCGTCCAGGATGAGGAGCTGCGGGTTCACCGCCAGCGCCATCGCGATGACGACCCTCTGCTGCTGCCCGCCCGAGAGCTCGAACGGGTAGCGGCGCAGGGTCGCGTCGGGGTCCGGGATGGCGACACGGCGCAGAGCCTCCCGGGCTTTCTCGAGCGAGGCCTTCTTGTCCATCCCCTCGTGGTAGTGGTAGACCTCGGCGAGCTGGTCGCCGATGCGCATGGCGGGACTCAGCGCCTGCGTGGGGTCCTGGTAGACCATGGACACCTTGCCGCCGCGCCACTTGCGCAGCGCCTCCTCGCTCAGCTCGCTCACGTCCTGGCCGTCGACCAGCACGCGACCGTTGTCCAGCGTGCCGTTCGAGGCGAGGTAGCGCATGGCGGCCATGGCGAGCGTCGTCTTGCCGCATCCCGACTCGCCGACGAGGCCGTAGGCCTGGCCGCGCTCGATCTTGAGGGTGATGCCCTTGAGCACCGGCAGCCGGCGGCCGCGGCGATGGAAGGAGACCTCGAGGTCGCGGACGTCGAGAGCGGCGGCGTCGCCGGACAGCTGTGGATCCTCCACGGTGCTCATTTGGAGAACGTCCTCCCGAGTCCATCGGTGATGAGGTTGATGGCCACGACCAAAGAGGCGAGCGCGAGGGCTGGGAAGAGCACCGTCCACGGTGCTATCTGAAGGAAGACGCGCTGGGTCGCGATGGTCAGGCCCCAGTCAGGAGAGGGTGGCGCGAGGCCGAACCCGAGGAAGGCGAGCGTCGCGGCGGTGAACACGGCGTAGCCGAGACGGACGGTGCCCTCGACGATGATCGGCTGCATGATGTTGGGCAGGATCTCGCGCGCCATGACGAAGGAGGAGCGCTCGCCGCGCAGGCGGGCTGCAAGCACGTACTCGCGCTCCCGCTCGCCGATGACGGCGGCGCGCACGGTACGGCTGACGACCGGCGTGAACAGGATGCCGATCGTGAGGATGATGATGGCGGTCCCCTTGCCGAACAGCGACAGGATGAGGATGGACGTGATGATGATCGGGAGGGCAAGCAGCACATCGATGCCACGCATGATGATGTCGTCGGTGAGGCCGCGCCAGAAGCCGGCGACCAGTCCGATGATGCTGCCCCACAGCAGCGCCAGCGCGGTGGCCAGCGGCGCGATCACGAGCACCGTGCGAGCACCGGCCATCATGCGCGCGAACACGTCGCGGCCCAGGTCGTCGGTGCCGAACCAGTGGGCGGCGCTCGGCGGCTTGAGCGAGCTCATGGCGTCCTGTGCCGTGTAGCTCTGGGTGAGGGAGGTGGAGAAGATCGCCATGAACACCCAGAACAGCAGGATGATGAGGCCGATCATGAAGGTCGGGCTCCGCAGGAGGGCCTTGACGAGGTAGCGACGCTGCCGCTTCTGCTCCGCCGCGGCGGCAGCGTCGGCCTGCAGTTCCTGGTCGCGCCGATCCTGGTCTGCCGGAAGCCTCCCCTCGCGGGCGGACGCGGCGGCCTCGGCGCGAAGCTCGATCATCTCGGGATCGGCGCCGAGTTCCGCGGCCTCCTTCCGGAGGTCGGGATCGGGCCCGAGAGAGGTCTGGCGGTGATCGTCCACGTCAGCCTCCCATCCTGATGCGCGGGTTGAGCAGCGCGACGACGATGTCTGCGATGAGGTTGGCGATCATGTAGACCACGGCCACGAGCAGCACCGACGCTTCGAGCAGCGGGATGTCGTGTGCCAGGGCCGCTTCGACCATGAGTCGACCGATGCCGGGATAGTTGAACAGCTTCTCGACCACCACCAGGCCGCCGAGGAGCCAGCCGACCTGGCTGCCGATGACGGTGACCGTGGGGACCATGGCGTTGCGCAGCACGTGCCCGAAGACGACCCTGCTGCGCGGCAGGCCCTTGAGGACCGCCGTGCGGATGTACGGCATGCTGAGCACCTGCACCGTGCCGACGCGGGCCATCCTGGCGATGTAGCCGAGCTCCAGGAACATGAGCGGGATGGCCGGCAGGATGAGGTAGTAGAGCCGTGTGTAGAAGGGCGACCCGTCCGGCGGCAACGCGGTGACGGGCAGCCACTTGAGCCATACGGCGAAGACGTAGAGCAGCACGACGCCGCTGACGAACTCGGGGATCACCGTCATCGACAGCGAGGAGACGGTGATGGTGCGGTCCAGGACGCTGTCTCGTCGCAGGCCGGCGAAGACGCCCAAGGCGATGGACGCGGGCACGATGAGCACCAGGGCGAAGCCGGCCAGGAGCAGCGAATGCCAGAACGCTTCCATGACCAGGGGCCGGACCGGCACCTTGAGCAGGGCTGAGTCGCCCCAGTCGCCGGTGACGAAGCCGCCGGCCCACGAGAGATAGCGCACGACGATGGGCCGGTCGGCCCCCAGCCGCTCGTTGAGCAGCTGGACCTGTTCCTCGGTCACGTAGGGCCCCAGGATGGACCGCCCCACACTGCCCGGTACGAACACCTCCGCGAGGGCGAAGATGAGGATCGACACCAGGATCAGTGTCGGGATCATCAGCAGAAGGCGGCGCCCGATGAGGCGGAGCATCCTGGGGGTCCCTACGTCAGCCTGTCTGGTCGGCTATCGCGACTGCCTCACGCCTGGGCGATGAAGCACCGGCTCAGATCGCAGTAGAACGAACCCGGGCCCTCGACGCCGTACACGTTCTTCTTCTGCGTGCGCAGCTGCGTGATGAAGAACGGCACCAGGATGGGCGTGTCGTCCTGCTGGAGCTGCGAGAGCTTGGTCGCGAGCTCCATGCGCGTACCCTCGTCGGCCGTGCTCTCGTACTGGTTGAACGTGTCGACGAAGTCCTTGTTGTCCCAGTGAGACGAGCTCCACACCGCGTCCGGCAGCAGCATGGCGGCCGCGTAGATGCCCGGGGCGGGACGGCTGCCCCACTCGGTGATCGACATGGCGGCGTTGAGCCACGGGGTGGTGCCGTAGTAGTCGTCGTCGTCGCCGGCGTAGTACGCGTCGTAGCTGAGCTGGTCGAGCTCGACGGTGATGCCGGCCGGCTTGCACTGCTCCTGGATGAGCTGCGCCAGCTGCGGGTTCTCGAGGTACTTGGCGAAGGTGAGCTTGATCTTCATGCCGTCGGCCATGCCCGCCTCGGAGAGCAGCGCCTTGGCCTTCTCGTAGTCCTGGGCGCGCTCCTCGGGCACAGCCGGGCTGCCGGCGAAAACCGTGGGATCCCAGAACGTGTCGAACCCGAGGTTGCTGCGGCCGTCGTAGAGAGCCTTGTTGATGGCTACGCGATCGAGGCAGTAGGCGACGGCCTGGCGGAGCTGCTTGCCGCTGGCGCCGCTCCACGGCTCCTTCTCGATGTTGAACGCGACCTCGCGGATGCCGGTACCCGGGTAGATGTCGACACGGAGGTTGGGATCCTGGAAGAGCGCCTGGGCACCCTGGAACACGGTCTGCGGCTGGAGGTCCTGGGCACCGGACTGCAGCTGCAGGTTCTGGGCTGCGTTGTCCTCGACCATCGTGTACTCGGTGGTGTCCAGGTACGGGAGCTGGCGACCCTGCTCGTCCTTGCCCCAGTAGGTGGGGTTCTTCTTGAACGTGGCCTTCTGCTTGGGCACGTACTGGTCGAGCAGGAACGGACCGGTGCCGACCGGGTTCTTGATGATGTCGCCCTTGTAGGTGCGCGGCAGGATGGCGGTGTTGTAGTTGCCGGAAGACACCATGTACGGGAAGTCGGCGAACGGCTTGTCGAGATGGAACTCGACGGTCAGATCGTCGACGGCCTTGATGCCGCCGGGCGAGAGGACCCCGTTGAGCTGGGAGAGAGCGCCCGAACCGTTGTCGGGATCCAGCACGCGCTCCATCGTGGTGACGACGTCCTCGGCGCCGAACGGGCTGCCGTCGTTGAACGTGACGCCCGAGCGGAGCTTGAAGGTCCAGACGTCGACCGTGTCGTTGGGCGTCCAGCTCTCGGCGAGCTTGGGGCGCAGCGAGTTGTCGTTGTTGAGGTCGATGAGGTACTCGAGGAACTGGTACACGAGGACGATGCCGCCCTGGTCGTAGATCGTGACCGGGTCGGGCTCGGTGATCGGCGCGGGGCCGATCCACTTGAGGTGGCCGCCCAGCACCGGCTCGGGCATACCGGCGGCGCTCGGCGAGGCCTCCGTACCGTCTTCGTCGCCGCCGCAGGCGGCGAGCAGCTGTCCGGCGGCGGTGAGCGAGAAGCCGAACACCGACGCCCGCACCAACAGCTGGCGCCGCGTCATCTTGCCCTTGAGGACCTGCTCGACGAGATGCTGTCCGTACTCCCTCTCGAACTTAGCGCTAGCCATATCGCTACTCCCCCTGACGCAATCTTGTGGGACCCCACACGGATTCTGGCGATGGCCCTGCTGCGGGGCCGCCCCCGATACATCGCGCCCACCATACACACGCTCGGTGCCTATGGCAAGACGAACTGACCAGTCAGTTAGTCGCGATTGCCCCTTCTGGGACGCAGAAATTTCTTCCGAATGTCCTCTCACCGCATTTTCTTCATCGACGGTGCGGAGACAGCTGTCAACTATGCGCCTCACGGGAACGGTGGCCGTGTCGTCGTGCCGTCCCTTCCCGCTTTGGTATGTACCACGTTGACCTATGGTACGCTTGCCGGACCCCGCGCGGCACTGTCGCCGCCGCCGCGCGGGACGACCTCTGGCTGCCTGTCTGGGGGAGGTGGCGAGCACGCGAGGCACACCTGAACGGACGAGCCCGCTGTACCTGTGGCTGGCTGCGCTGTTGCGTGACCAGATCGAGAGCGGGCATCTCCAGGCTCATGGCCCGGTACCGTCGGAGCGGACGCTCAGCGAGCGGTACGGCGTCAGCCGCATGACCGCTCGTCACGCCCTCGAGACGCTCACCCTCGAGGGGTACCTGTACCGCAACCCCAGGCGCGGCACCTTCGTCGCCGAGCCGCGCCTCCGCTTCAGTGTCGGCAGCTTCACGCGGAACATGACGCGGGCCGAGCGGACGCCCGGTACCCAGGTCCTCTCGGCTGCGACCGCGGACCCCGATCCCGCGGCCGCCCGGCTGCTCGGGGTCCCGCCGGGCGGCCGCGTCCACGTGCTCCAGCGCCTGCGCACCGCCATGGAGGAGCCGATCGCGATCGAGAACATCCAACTCTCCGCCGAACGCTTCCCGGATCTGCTCGAGCACGACCTGGCCGGGTCGCTGTGGGCGATCCTGCGGGAGCGCTACGATGTGCATCCCGAGAAGGCGGACGCGCGTGTGGTGGCCGTCACCCTGGATCGGTTCGAGGCAGAGACGCTCGGCGTGAAGGCCGGCAGTCCGGCGATCGTCCTCACGCGCACGGTGTACGACGCGGAGGGAGGCGTCGTGGAACTGGCTCGGGACGTCTACCGCGGCGATCGCACCGAGTTCGAGGTGCGAGCGCCGGTGGAGGACTCGCAGCCCTAATCCAGGCGCACGCCCTGGCGCCGCAGCTCGTCCTGCACCTGCGCCACGTCCGTCTCACTGGTCCCTCGCCCGAGCCGCAGGGAGACCGCGGCGGCGGCTCCTGCCGCCTGGCCGGTGACGGCGCAGCACATCTGGTTCCGGGTCGCCGTGTGGGAGATCCTGTCGCCGGCGACGCAGCGGCCGGCGACCAGGAGGTTCTCGACCTCCCGGGGCACCAGGGCGCGGTACGGGATCTGGAAGTAGCGGCCGGTGGTCGGCAGCACCAGGATGCCGTAGCCGTCCAGGAACTCAGGGAAGATGCCCACCGTGTCCTCGAACCGCGCCTCGCCGCGCACGTCGTCGCCGGTGAGCTCGTAGCGGCCCACGATCTTGCGCGAGTCCCGCGTGCCCAGCGTCGCCCCGAAGGTCCTGAGCCGCGCGTCCTCGAAGCCGGGCATGTAGCGACGCAGGGCCTCGATGGCCAGCAGCGCCTGGCGGCGCCCCTCGATCTCGGCCTCCGTCAGGTCACGGACGTCCAGGCAGTCGTAGCCCGACATCACGACCAGGTTGAGCGTCGTGGCCTCTCCCGCATCGGTGACACGGCCCCACGTCCCACCGATGCTGCGGATGTCCGCAGGGATGACGCCGTCCGCGCGGGCGCGGTCGAACGGCTCCTGGAGGTACGGGCTGAACAGGCCGTCCTCCTTGCCGTCGGTGCGCACCGACCAGCACCTGCCCCAGTCGCCGTAGGTCGGCGCGCTCTCCGCGACGTGGTCGAGGAAGCGCGCCTTGTCCACGCCGGAGCACGAGAACATGACGGTGACGCCCATCCCTGAGCTGGGGGGCTCCGTGTGGCAGGGGGCGCCGGCGCGGAACGCCACGTCGGCGTCGCCGGTGGCGTCGACGACCCGCCCGGCGAGGATCGCCCGACGACCGGACTTGCTCTCCGTCACCACCCCGCGGATCCGGCCGTCCTCCACGATCGGTTCCGTCACGAGGCAGTGCAGGAGCGGCGTGACGCCGGCCTCCCGTACGAGCGTGTCGGCGACGACCTTGAAGAGTTCGGAGTCGAGCGCGTGGCTGTCCGACTGGACGTCGGGGGTGGCCGCGCCCATCTCCGTCGCGCGGCGCTCGAACTCGAGTCCGATCCCGCCCGCCTCTACCGTCTTCTCGTGGCGGTACCACGCCAGCGTGTCGACGCCGACCTGCGTGATGACGCCGCCGAAGCAGCCGTAGCGGTCGACGAGGGTGCTGCGGGCGCCGGCACGGCTGGCGGCGAGGGCGGCGGCGAGACCGCCGGGTCCGCCGCCCACCACGAGCACGTCCGTCTCATGCATGACCGGCGTCGACCGCACCGCCTCCTCGATGTGTCTCATGGACTCCCCCGTGGCGCGACGCGCCGTGATGCCTGCTGTCTTGACAGAGTATGGCACAGGGGTCATGGTACATACCAGCTTCTTTGGTACATACCAGTCGCCGATGAGGAGAAGTCCATGACCCAGCGCGATCCCGTTTCCGGCCTGACCTGCCGCACGCCATGGGATGCGCGCGAGCGCCAGCTCGAGCGTCTCGGCGTGGAGCTCTTCGACGTCCTCGTGGTCGGCGGCGGCGTGACCGGCTGCGGGATCGCCCTCGACGCCGCCAGCCGTGGGCTCTCGACGGCGCTGATCGAGAAGCGCGACTTCGCGGCCGGCACCTCCAGCCGCTCCAGCAAGCTCATCCACGGCGGGCTGCGCTACCTGGAGCGTTTCGACCTCGGCCTCGTCCGGGAGGCGCTGCACGAACGGGCGCTGCTGGCCACGCGCCTGGCGCCGCACCTCGTCCACCCCACGCCGTTCCTGCTGCCGCTCGAGCACGGCGTGAAGGACCACCTCTACTTCGGCGCGGGCCTCACCCTCTACGACGCCTTGGCAGGCCTGCGCCCGCACATGCCGCGCCATCGGCACCTCTCGCACGCGGCCTGCCTGCGCGAGGTCCCGTCGCTCAAGCCGACCGTGATCTCAGGCGGCATCAGCTACTACGACGCTCAGGTCGACGACGCGCGCTTCGCCGTCACGCTCGCCGGCACGGCCTCGACCCAGGGGGCCTGCTGCGTGCCTGCCGTCGAGGTCGAGGACTTCCTGCTCGACGGCCCGACTGTCGTCGGTGTGCACGCGCGCGACCTCGAGGGCGGCGACGATCTGGAGATCCGGGCCCGGGTGGTCGTGAACGCGACCGGCATCTGGACCACTGAGCTGGAGCGGATCGCCGGCGTCCAGACGCCGCTGCCGGTACGGCCGTCCAAGGGCGTCCACATCGTCGTGCCCCGCGAGCGCATCGATTCGCGTCTGGCGCTCATCCTCCCCACCGAGAAGAGCGTGCTTTTCGTGCTGCCCTGGGGTTCGCACTGGATCATCGGGACGACCGACACGCCGTGGGAGTTCGGCCTGGACCACCCCGCGGCGAGCCGGGCCGACATCGACTACCTGCTGGAGCACGCCAACGCGATCCTGAGCAGGCCGCTGACGACGGAGGACATCACGGCGGTGTACGTGGGCCTGCGGCCCCTGGTCGCGGAGGACTCCGCCGACACCGCCGCCGTCTCCAGGGAGCACGTGGTGCGGCGCAGCAGGCCGGGGCTCGTGAGCATCGCCGGCGGCAAGTACACGACGTATCGGATCATGGCGCGCGACGCCGTGGAAGTGGCCGCGCGCGAACTCCCATTCACCGTTCCGCCGAGCCGCACCGAGGACCTGCCGCTGCTCGGCGCCGTCGGATCTGCCGAGGCGGCTCGACGGGCAAGGCTGCACCCGGCGGCGGTCGGTCTCTCTCCCGCGCACGTCGACCACCTGGCGCGTCGGTACGGGACGCTCGCGCTCCGCGTGCTCGATCTCGCGGCGGAAGACCACACGCTGGCGGAGCCGCTGGAAGGAGCCGAAGCCTACGTCGCTGCAGAGGTGCGGTTCGCCGTCCTCAACGAGGCTGCGCTGCATGTGGACGACGTGTTGACGCGCCGCACCCACATCGCGTTCGAGGTCGCGGACCGCGGCCGGCGAGCCGTTGAGCACGTGGCGAGGATCATGGCGGCGGCGCTCGACTGGGACGAGACGACGACGAGCCGCGAGATCGACCACTACCGCTCGCGGCTCGACGCCGAGAGCGCCGCCCAGAGGATGCTCGACGACGCCGCCGCGGACGCGGCGCGCGCTCCGGTCCGCGACGTGCGGCTCGAGCACGACCGCGGCGACGGAGCGGTTCACGAGAAGTAGCCGGGCTGCGGCGGCGGCGTGTCCTGGCGCCGCCGGGCGCGACGCTCAGGGCCGGACGTCGAGCGAGAGCCTCGTCAGGGTCTCCTCCGTGGGAACGCCGTCGGCGTCCCATCCCCGCAGTCGGTAGTACTCTCCCAACGCCTGCTGGAACTCGTCGTCGGCGACGGTCTTGCCGGCGGCCACGCCCTCGGGATGAGGGACGCCGAGCACGCCCGGCAACCGGTCGTGCTCCCGGGCGAACCCCTCGCGCACGTTGACGACCCTGCCGAGGTTCCAGACGCGGGCGCCGAGGGTCATGAGCTCCTCGTGCGATGTCTCCCTGCCCCACAGATGACGGAAGTGGACGCCGAGGAAGTCCGTGTCGATGTACAGGTTCGCGCACCAGACACCCGTCCACGCCGCGGCGCTGAAGTCCTGCTGCTCGACGGTGAGCGCCGGCTTGCCCTCGAGCGAGTCGGGAGGCGCCTCTCCGCCGAGGATGTCGTCCGCGGCGGTGAAGGCCCGCATGTGGCAGGCGCCGCGGTCCGACGTCGCGTAGCCGAGTCCCATGCCGAAGGTGCCGCGGGGGTCGTAGGCCGGCAGCTCGAGTCCCTTGATGTGCGGCGCGAGGTCGGGCCGGCCCTTGAGCGCGGCGAGGTCGCGGGCGCCGAGCGCCAGCTCGGCGCCCCAGCTCTCACGCCGCGCGATCAGCCCGGGCGCCGCCAGGTAGCCGGCCACGTCGCCGAAGGCGAGACCGTAGTCGGCGGCGCCCTTCTCGCAGAGGTCCATCGCGAGACCGACGACGGCACCGGTCGAGATGGTGTCGAGGCCGAGCTCGTCACACGAACGGTTGAACTCCGCGACGGCTGCGAGGTCGCCGACGCCGCAGTTGGCGCCGCACAGACCCAGCGTCTCAAACTCGGGGCCTTCGCAGACCTCCTCGTCGAACACGTGGACCTGTCGGCAGGCGAGCGGGCACTGGGTGCAGGCGCGGATGCGGGTGCGAACGGCGAGCAGCTCGGACGACTGGATGGCGCCCGCCTGGTCGAACTGGCCCGAGCGCCAGTTGCGCGTGGGCAGGGCGCCGGCGGCGTTGACCAGCTCGACGAGATACGGGGTGCCTTCTTCCCAGGTCCAGGCGTTGTCCGGGGTGAGGACGCGCTCGTTCTGCAGCGACAGCACGTCCGCGCTGAAGGAGGCGGCGTCGCCGACGGTGACGGCACCGGTGCCGCGGACCACCACCGCCTTGAGGTTCTTGCTCCCCATCACGGCTCCGGCTCCGCCACGTCCGGCCTTGTGGTACTGGTCGGTCGAGAGGCAGGCGAACGGGACGAGGTGCTCGCCGGCCGGGCCCGTGGAGAGGACCTTGTGCCACGGGCCCATCTCCTCGCGGACCTTCTGCTCGAGGGCCGCCGTGTCGAGACCCCAGAAGCGGCCCTCGGCTGGGACGAACTCCACCCGGTCGTCTTCGACCAGCACGAGGACTGGGTGCGGCGCCTTGCCCGTGACGACCACGGCGTCGTAGCCGGCGTACTTGAGCTCCGGCGCGAAAGAACCGCCCACATACGAGTCGAGCAGGGTGCCGGTCGCCGGGCTCTTGCACCCGACCGCCAGTCGTGAACACGTCGCGGCGGCCGTGCCGGCGAACGGGCCGGTGGCGAGGATCAGAGGGTTCCCGGGCGAGAGGGAGTCGGTGCCTGGGGCAAGCTCCTCGAAGAGGTAGCGCAGGAGCAGGCCCTTGCCCCCGACGTACAGCCGGGCCCAGTCCGGATCGAGGGGCTCGACGGTCGCCCGCAGGGCGGTGAGGTCGAGGCGCAACACATGCCCTGCGTAGAAATCCACCCTTCGACCCTCCTCGCTGAGACAGGATCCGCCAGTGCCCCCGCACCTGAGCGCGCGACGGGCCAGGGACCTGCACGGGAGCTGCTGATTCGGTCATGGTCTGGAGCCAGAGCGCGTGATACAATGCCGCCGCTAATCAACCGGTCAATCAATCGCCATTGGACACTGAGCGCAGCGCGGTGTCAAACCGGTCCGTGCCGGGATCTGGGGGGAGGCGAGGTCGCATGACTGCAGCGCCTGGAGGCTGGAGCACCGACGGCGACGGTCACGCCCGGATCACCGGCCATCAGCAGTTCACCTTCGAGGACCCGTTGTCGTCACTGCCCGAGACGGCGCGGAACCTGCTGATCGCAGCCAAGGAGATCGTCGCCGAGGACGGGTTCGAGGCGCTCACGCTCAAGGCGGTGAGCGAGCGGGCGGGCGAGAACAAGGCGATGGTCGCCTACTACTTCGACAACAAGGCTGGCCTGGTGGCGGCCGTGCTCGAGTCGGTGATCCACGACGAGTACCTGGACTCGCTCGACCGCATGAAGAACGTGACTCCCGACGAGCGCATCCCGCGGCTCGTCGGTGAGATGCAGAGGATGGCCGCCTGGGCCGACGACTTCCAGGTCTTCTACGAACTGCTCCCGCACGCGCTGCGCGACGAAGCGCTGAGACGCCGGCTGGCGATGCTCTATCGCTGGTACTGGAAGATGAAGCTCGAGTGGTTCGGTATCGGGGATGGAGCGGCGGCGCTCGCCGATCCCGACCTGCTCGGCCTGGCCCAATTGCTCAGTGCGATCATTGACGGCCTCGCCGTCCAGACGGCGGTCGACCCGGACGTCGATCTGGCCAACCCGTATCGGGTGCTGGCCCGCATGCTGGAGCACGAAGCCGCGCCGGCGGCTGGACCCTCCAACCCTTGCGGGGCCGATGGGCAGGGGGCGGAGGCCGCGGGACGAGTCCCTCAGCCCAGGCAGTAGGCGTCGAGCTGCCGCCGGACCACGGGATCCAGGTCGTCCGGCGGCTCGTAGGCCTCGAGCAGTTCCTCGACGCGGGCGCGGGCGACCGACGCGAGCTCGGCGGCGCCCTGGGACCGCCAGGTCTCGTAGGGCGCCCGGTTCATGATCGTCCGTGCAGCAGCCTCACGTGCATGCCTGCGCGTGTGCGCGTGCCCGAGGACTGTGCCCCCGGGACCGGCGGCGGCGACGACGTCGAGCGCGAGCGTCTCGTCGTCGATCTCGACGGGCCGGCGCGCGAGCCGCAGGCCGGTGAGGACCTCGTCGTCGATCACGAACTTCTCGGGGGAGAAGCAGTTGAACGACGAGAGGATGCCGGCCGAGTGCAGCACGTACTGCGCGCCGGCGCGGAGCACGGTGTCCATGGCCAGGGCTGACTCGATGCCGGCTTGGGCGTCCGGGAGATGCGCGTCGGTGACTGCGCCACCGGCGCGTACCGGGACGCCCAGCCAGTGGCCGAGCCGCACTGTGGCCTCCATGAGGGTCCAGTAGGCCGGGGCGCCGATCATCAGCGCCCCGCTCTGCATCGACGAGACTGAGGACGTCCCGCCGTAAAGGAAGGGAGTCCCGGGGTTGGCGAGCTGCGTGAGCACGAGGCCGACGAGCAGCTCCGCGTGCTGCACGGCCAGCAGGCCGGCGAGCGTGATCGGCGCCGTCGTGCCGCCCATGGCGCAGGCGGCGACCAGGACGGGCTGGCCCAGGCGCGCCAGGCGGAGCAGCACCTGCGCGCCCTCTGCCGAGAACTGCAGCGGCGACGTGGTGTTGATGACCGACCACAGCCGCGGACGCTCGTGCCAGTCTGCACCGTAGAGGATCTCGAGGACGTCCGTGGCGACCCGGAGCTCTTCCCGCGAGGTGACGGTGAACCGCGCGCTCTTGTGGCTGGCCGTCGCGTGCAGATGGGCGACGACCCGCGGCCGCGCGGCCTCGGGGACGTCGGTGGGCTCCACGCTGTAGCCGAGCACGTCGATGTTGGGTGAGAGGTGGGCGAGCCGGACGGCGGCGACGAGGTCGTCCAGCGTGCCGGGCCGCTGCAGTCCGTCCGCGAGGACGAAGGGCGGGCCGGAGGCGCTCGCCAGCACGGTGGGTTCGCCGCGGCCGACGTGGAGGTCGAGCTCCGGCCGCCGGCCGGCCACCGTGTAGCGCGCGGGAGCGGTCGAGCGTGCTCTATCGACGAGCGCCTCTCCGAAGCGCGCGCGCTCTCCGTCCACCCGCGCGCCGGCGGCCGCGAGCAGTCCCAGCGCCTCGGGGTCGAGGACGGCGCAGCCGGTCTGCTCCAGCAGCTGCAGGGCTGCCTCGTGGATCGTGCGGCAGCCCTGATCGTCGAGCGCGGGCTGGGAGGCCTGGTTCACCGTGTCACCTCTTCGTATGCCTGAAGGCAGCGGCCCCCGTCGGCCGGCAGTGCGACTGACGGGGGCCGCTGCACCTGGTGCATCGATCCTTACTTGCCGGCTGCGACGTAGGCGTCGACCAGCTCGTCCATGGTCTGCTTCTGCTCGGCCGAGAGCGGCTCCGGCTTGTGATTGGCCATGATGTCGAGCAGCTTCTCGTGAGCCTTGTCGGTGGCCGTCTTGGAGCCGGCCGCCTCCCAGTTCTTCTGCGTGTCGCGGTTGAGCAGCGTGGGCTTCCACTGCTGGCCGCGCACGAACTTCTTGGTGTGGCGGGCGCGCAGGAAGTCGCCGCCCTGACCGGCCTCCTCGATCACGTCCAGGCCGAGGGTCTCGTCGGTGACCTCGATGCCCTCGAGCACGCGCCGGTTCATCGAGATGACCTCGTCGGTCAAGACCGCCAGCTCGCCGGAGCCCGTGAGGCCGAAATCGAGGTAGCCGATGTCGTGGTTGAGGTTCGAGCCTGCCTGCATCGAGATGAGCGTGAGCTCGGTGATGTCGATGCCGGCGTTGATGTCCACACACTGCGAGTCGCTCGTACCGGCGTACCCCCAGTTGGGGATGTCCATCCATTTGGCCATCTCGGTGATGCCCATGATGGTGGTGTAGTACTCGGCCGAGTTGTAGAGGGCCTGGACGGTGTTCATGTCGAGCTTGACCGGGCCCATGCCGGTGAGCAGCGGCGCCCCGGGGACGCGCAGCTGATGGAGGACGGCGCCGAAGAGCGACTCGGCGACGGCCTGCACGATGTGACCCGCCTGCGTGATCGGTGACGTGGCGCCCGCGATGGGGGCCGGCGAGTAGATCAGCGGGATGCCCTTGTCGGCGCAGAAGAGCAGCTTGTCCAGCACCTCCGGCGCGTGCTGCAGTGGGCTGACCGGCTCGCCGTACTGGATGAAGTACGGCTTCTGGCGCAGCTCGTCCTCGCCGCCGCGGAACGCGGCGGCGATCTTGTGCATGACCGCGAGGTCGTCGAGGCCGGCGGCCGTTATCACCATCGGCTTCGTGGTGTTGCTCACCATCTCGCGGAAGCACTCCAGGTACGACGCGTAGGCTTCCACGTCGTGCGGGTGCGCGGCGGACATGACGAAGTCGATGTTGGGGAGGCCGTCGCACAGGTGGGCCATGCGACCGGTGTCGGCGAGCACGCTGAGCCGGCGCTCGCCGGTCTCGAAATCGTAGATGCTCATCAGGTCGGAGCCGGTGCCGAAGTACGAGTTCGTGCCCCCGAGCTGCATGGCGAGGTCGCCGTTGCGGTCGTACACGTGGATCATGGCCGGGATGGTGTCGCGAGCGGCCGCGACGGCATCCCGCGGGATCTTGACCACGTCGTTGGCGTGGACCGTCGCGCCGGCGCCGTTCACGAGCAGGTCGCGCGCCTCGGCATGCGGTACCGTCATGCCGATCTCGGCAATGATCGTCAGCGCGGCGTCGTAGATCTTCTGGCACTTCTCGTCCGAGAGCATGCGGAGGCGGCTCTCGATGCCGACGACGGGCAGGTCTTTCATCGCGGTGTCTCCTTAGGGGGTCTCAGGAACCTGCGGGCTCGGTTGTCTCGATGAAGGCCTTGAACGCGCCGAGGCCCTCCTCGATCTGTGCTGTACTGACGCCTGAATAAGCCAATCGAAGATGGTACCTGTTCTCGCCCGGCAGTGCCTTCCCGAAGTGCAGACGGGTGCAGAACGAGACGCCGGTGGCGTCGAGGAGGAGGCGCCGGAAGTCCTCGTGGCCGGCGCAGCCGGTCAGGCGGACGGCGTCCGTGACGTCCGGATACAGGTAGAACGTGCTCTCCGGCGTGTGGCAGCGCACGCCCGGGGTGGCGTTCAGGATGCGCAGCGCCGCGTCGCGGCGTCCCTTGAGCCGGGCCATCATCTCGCGGGGCCCGGCCTGGTCGCCGGTCAGCGCCTCCAGGGCGCCGTACTGGGCGAAGTGGTTGGGGCAGGACTCGAGGTTCACGTTGAGCTGCGTGATGATGTCGACGAGCGGCCGCGGCCCGATCGCCGCACCCAGCCGCCAGCCGGTCATCGCGTACTTCTTGCTGAACGTGTACAGGATGACCGTGCGCTCCTGCATGCCGGGCAGGGAGACGATGGAGCGGCTGGCTCCCTCGAAGCGCACGTCGAAGTAGGCCTCGTCGCTCAGCACCAGCAGGTCGTGACGCAGGGCCAGCTCGGCGATCCGCTCCAGCTCCTCGGCGGTGCACTCGCCCGCCGTGGGGTTGTGCAGGTCGTTGAGGATGAGGATGCGGGTGCGCGGCGTGATGCGCCGCTCGATGGCGTCGATGTCGATGGCGTACCGGTCGCCGGCGTCGAGGTACCCGTACGGGACGGCCACCCCGCCCAGGAACTCGACGAAGGAGCTGTAGATGGGAAAGCCGGGGTTGGGGTACAGGACCTCGTCGCCGGCGTTCATCGCCGCCATGAGGAACTTGCCGATCACCGGCTTGCCGCCCGGCTGCACCGAGACCTCGTCCGCTGCGTAGGTGACGCACCGGGCGGCGCTCACGTCGGCGGCCAGCGCCTCGCGCAGGGGAGCGATGCCCGCGTTGGGGCAGTAGGTGGTCCTGCCGTCGCGGATGGCCCTGTCCATGGCCTCGACGATGTGGTCCGCCGTGGGGATGTTGAGATCGCCCAGGTGGAAGGGGTAGACCGTCCGGCCCCGGGAGGCGAGCGCGGCTGCCTCGGCCGAGACCGCGAAGACGGTCTCGGTGCCGAGCCGCTGTACCCGGTCTGCGGGCACGAAGCCCGGCTCCGGCTGACGCGCGAGGTCTTCGGCGATCGAGTGCATCAGGCGGCTCTCCTCCGAACGGACGTCACTCGGCCCCCGCTGCCCACGCCGCGAACCTCTCCTGCTCTCCCTCGAGCATCCGGTAGCAGTGCTGCTCCTCGGGGAAGGCGCCGCCGCGCACGTCCTTGACGTACTCGCCGAGGGCTGCCGTGGAGACGGCGGCGAGGTCGGCGTACTTCTTGACGAACTTGGGCGTGAAGGCGGCGAAGGTGCCCAGCACGTCGCTCACGATGAGCAGCTGACCGTCCACGTCCGCGCCGGCGCCGATGCCGAGCACCGGGATCGGGAGCTCCCGGCGGATGAAGCCGGCGACCTCGGGCGGCACGGCCTCGACGAGCAGGAGCTGGACGCCCGCCTCGCAGAGGGCGCGGGCGTCCTCGACCACCAGCTTGGCGCTCTCGAGCGTGCGGCCCTGGGCCTTGTGGCCGCCGAGCTGGCCCGAGCTCTGGGGCGTGAGGCCGATGTGGCCGCAGACGGCCACGCCGGCGTCGAGGATCGCCTTGACGCGGTCCAGCGTCCGCACGCCGCCCTCGAGCTTGACGGCGTCGACGTTGGCCTCCTTGAGGAAGCGGATCGCGCAGCGCACCGCCTCCTCGTCGGAGGGCTGGTAGCTGCCCAGCGGCATGTCGCCGACGACGAACGTCTCCGGCGCGCCGCGGCGCACGGCCTCACAGTGGGCGATGCACTGGTCCATGGTGACCGGCACGGTGCCGGGGTAGCCGTACACGCACATGCCGAGCGAGTCACCGACCAGGATCATGTCGATCCCGGCCGCCTCCTCGAACTGGGCCGTGGGGTAGTCGTAGGCGGTGAGCCAGGCGATCTGCTCGCCGGCGCGCTTCATCTCGTGCAGGTCGAAGAGACCCTTCTTGGCCATCGGGTGTACCTCCTGGGATGTGACCGCGGGGATCGGCTTCCTCGCGGGCTAGCTCTCGTCGAGGACCGGCCAGCCGTGATCCTCGACGGACTCGGCGAGGACGAGCATGGTCTCGAGGTTCATGACGCCCGGGATGCGGGCGATGTCGACGCGGATGAGCTGACCGAGATGGTCGAGGTCGCGCAAGGCGAGCTCCACGACCATGTCGAACTGCCCGGTGACGTGGTAGCAGGCACGGACGCCGGGCACTTCCTTGATGGCCCTCTCGAACTCCTTGATGGCCTGCTCGCTGTGTTCGTGCATGCGGGCAACGACCAGCGCGCGGACGGTGATGCCGAGGGCGGCCGGGTCGATGACGGCCCGGTAGCCGCGGATGGCGCCGCTCCTCTCCAGCCGGCGGACGCGACCGAGCATCGCGGATGGGGAAAGGCCCAGCTTCCGGGCGAGGGCGAGGTTGGAGATGCGCCCGTCTTCCTGCAGGGCCAGGAGCACGTCTCGGTCGAGCTGGTCCACGCCTTCCCCCTCCGGAGCGGTTGGTCGCCACGACGCAGTCGCCGGTGGCCGTCTCTCCGGAGTATTTCAGTCTATTGTTCGCTCAGTCAAGTGCATGACTGAACAATCTTCCGTCATGAGGCATGGAAACGATGCGGATGTGCGTGCCTCAGCGCGAGTGGCGGTCGACCAGGTCGGCGAGCTCCTCGAGGACATCGAGGGCGTCGCCGGCGACGAACACGTCGGCCTCACCGGCGATCGGCGCGTGCTCGTCGGTGTCGACCGCGGCGATGAAACCGGCGCGTTCGATGCCCCAGACGAAGGCCGGCGCGCCGGAGGCCCCGGCGACGACGCAGACGGCCGGGGCCGCACGCGTTCCGGACACCCCCACCTGGCGGTCCGGGGCGGCCCAGGCGTTCATCACCACAGGTCGGGTGACGGCGAAGGCGGCGCCCATGCGGGCGGCGGCGGCGGCGGCGCGTTCCACGCCGCGGCGGCTGCCGGCGCCGCGGCCGGCGACCACGAGGAACCGCGCCGTCTCGAGGTCGCCGGTGGGCGGCGCCTCGAGGGGCTTGATCTCGAGCAGCGGCGGCGCACCCGGGTCCTCGGGAGTGAGGTGCGCCGCCTCCACCACCACGTGCTCCTCGGGGGGCTCGGCGCGAGCCTCGTCCCAGCCGGCGTCCAGGACCAGGCACCACGGGCGCCGGCTCAGGGCGGACTCTTCCTCCAGATAGCCTGCATACGCGGCGCGCCGGCAGGTGAGGACGCCGTCGCCGACTGCGGCAGAGAGGACGCCGGTGAGGGCGCTGCCGCCGGTGCGCGCGGCCAGCCGGGCGCCGAGCTCGGTGCCCGACGGGCCGCTGGGAAAGACGTAGAGGTCGGCACCGTCGCCCGTCTGGAGGGCGGCGAGGGCGGCGGTCGCGACGTCCTGCCGGTGTGCCGGGACGCGCACGAGGCGGACGTCCAGCGTGGGCGCCGTGGCGGAGGCGGCGCCCGGGTCCGCACCCGGCGGGCAGAAGACGTGCGTCACGACGCCGGGAGCGATGTCGCCGGCGTCGAGACCGTCCCGGAGAAAAGCACCGAGCGCTCGCCCGTGCCGCTCGGCGGCCGATCCGGTGGCGTCCAGGACGGCCACGACCCGGAGGGGCGCCGCGGCCGTCACAGGGCCTCCAATCGCGCGCGCAGATGCCCTTCGTACAGTGCGCGCGCCTGTTCGGCTGCCGTCGCGCCGGTCACCACGATGCCGGCGCGGCTCCGGTCCACGGGTTCGAGGCTCCGCACCGCCGGCGCCCGGTCGAGTGCGACTCCCACGTCGACGCCGAGGTCGGCGGCCGTGAACTGCGTGACCGGCACGTCACGGACCGCCAGCCGCTCCTTCAGCGTCGGCACGCGCAGCATGCTGACGACGGCGTTGCCGACGGCGAGCACGCACGGCGGGGCGGTGAGTGCGCGGACGGGCCCGTCGTCGGCTCGGAAGCTGACGCGCAGGCGGTCGGCGCCGGCCGGCTCGATCGCGGTCACGCAGGTGACGCACGGGCGACCCAGCGCCTCTGCGGCGAGGAACGGCACCGTCCCGCTGCCGCCGGGACCCCCGCGCTCGCCCAGAAGCAGGATATCGGCGCCGAGCTGCCGCGCACAGGCGGCGACGAGCGCGGCCGTCGCGGCGGGGGCGAAGTCGAGAGCGCCGGCCGCTTCGGCGGTGTCTGCGGCCGAAGCCGGCCCGCCGCCGGGGTCCACCCGCAGGCAGTCGAACCCGAGCGCCTGCAGCGTGTGGAGGAACGGCGACGCGTCAGGCCCGCCGACGGTGAACGCCGCGAGACCGGTCGGGAGTCCGTCGTCTGCGCGCGCGTCGCGCAGGCGCAGGGCGAGCTCCAGCGCGGCCTCGTCGAACACGCCGAAGACGCGGCGGACGTACCGGGTCGCCTGGGCGCGGCCCTCCGCGTCTGCGGCCGCGGCCACGCGCGCCCAGTCCGCGGCGCGCAGCGCCTCGAAGTCCGGCGTGACCTTGAAGCCTACCGCGATCCGCATGCGTACGCTCCTCGTCCGGGGCGCCGGCTTGCCGCCGGCGCGCCCTCGCGGCGCCGGCCTCGGCGGCCGCGCCGCCGTCCGTCAGATCGGGAAGATCGTCCCCTTGTTCATGATGCCGTTGGGGTCGAACGACGTCTTCAGCGTCTCGAGCATGTAGTAGCTCGAGCCGTATTCGTCCCTGACCCACGGCGCCCGCGCCTTGCCCATCCCGTGGTGGTGCACGATGGAGCCCCCGCGCTTGAGCGTCTCCTCCACGATGATGCTGATGATCGGCAGGTAGTACTTCTCGGTCTCCTCCTCGGGCCCCACGTCGACCACGTTGAAGAAGTAGTTGAAGTACATGTTGGTGCCGTTGATGTAGCTATGGGAGGAGTGTCCGCCCATCATCGTGATGTCGGGGATCTCGTCGATGATGCGCTGCCGCGCCGCCTGGTAGATGTCGTTGATGGAGCTCCAGTCGGCGCTGATCTCCGTCGTCCGGTTCACGTTGCGGGTCTGCCGGATGCGCTCGTCCTCTGCCAGGATCTTGTCCGGGCCCCAGCACAGGTCGTTGAACCAGGTCTCGATGTACTCGCTCGGGACCTGCGTGCACTCGGGATGCCTGTCGACGATCGCCTGGATGCCATCGGCCGTGGCCTTCGCGATCCCCTCCGCGCCCTCGGCCATGAACAGCAGGACGCAGTCGTCCGGCGCCGCGAAGTGCGAGAAGTGCAGGCCGGCGTCGCCCGGGTCGTAGACGCGCGCCACCGACGGCTTGTAGCCGCCGACCATGACCTCGCGCAGCACCTCGAAGCCGGTCTTCATGTCCATGAGCGTCCAGCCCAGGAACCTGTTGTTCTCGGGTAAGTACGGGAAGAGCTTGACGGTCACCTCGGTGATGAAGCAGAGCGCGCCCTCGTTCCCGATCACGATGTGCCGGATGTCGGGGCCGGCGGCGCGCCGCGGCACGTTCTTGATGCGGCAGATCTCGCCGTTCGGGAACACCGCTTCGAGGCCGACGACCATGTCCTCGATGCCGCCGTACAGCGTCGAGAACTGTCCGATGCTGCGCGTCGCCACGAGGCCGCCGAGGTGGGCGACCGGCTTGGACTGGGGCGAGTGGCCGGTCGTGAGCCCGTGCTCGCGCACCCTGTCCTCGAGCACCTGGAGCGGCACGCCGCACTGCACCGTGGCCTGCATGTTGTACGGGTCGATCTTGACGATCTCGTTCATCGCCGACCCGTCCATGATCACGGAGTCGGGCACGGCGCTCTCGAGTCCGCCCTCGGTCGCCGTGCCGCCCGTCTTCGGGATGACGTTGACGCCGTGCTCGTTGGCCCAGGTCAGCACGGCGGCGACCTCGCGGGCGTTCGTGGGCGTCACGATGGCGGCCGGCACGGGCATGACGTGCACGTCGAAGATGTTCTGCAGCTTGCGGAAGTTGTCCACGCTGTTCTCGACGAGGACGCGCTCGTCGGTGACGACGGCTTCTGGACCCAGGATGCCTCGCAGGCCTTCGACGATGGCTTCTCTGCTCAGTGACATGTCGTCTACCTCTCGGGTCTCATGGGTGGATGCGGCTCGGGCGGAGGTTACCGGAAGATGGGGAAGGAGCGCTCGAGGATCGGGTCGGTCGCCGAGCGGATGTGCGTGTACACATGGTCGATCACGCGCTGGTACAGGGCCGTGGTCGCGAGGTCCGGCTCGAAGGTCTCGCGCGCACCGGCCATCCGCGCGGCGGCCGTCTCGAAGTCTGGGTAGGCGCCCGTGGCGACCGCGGCGCAGATGGCCGACCCGAGGCTTGCACCGCTCGCGCCGACCGTGCGGTGCGCCGGGATGCCGAAGACGTCGGAGAAGATCTGCATGAAGAGCGGACTGCTCGACCCGCCGCCGGAGACGACGATGTCGTCGAGCGTGACGCCGAGCTCGCGGGCCATGTTGTCGACGCAGGTCTTCATGGTGAGGGCGATGGCCTCGAGGATGGACCTGTACACATGCCCGCGCGTGTGGCGCGCGTCCCAGCCCAGCATGATGCCCTTGCGGTACGGGTGGTCGGTGGGCGCGAGCCAATCCAGGACGGTGAGGAGGCCGTCGGACCCCGGAGGGGTCTCCTCGGCCTCCCGCTCCAGGTACTGCTCGCGCGACAGGCCCTCCTCGGCGGCCGCTTCGGCCATCTCGGGGCCGAGCAGGTCGAGGAACCAGCTGAGCGTCCACATGCCGCGGCGGATGCCGTGGCTCTCGTACAGGTACTTGTGCGGCACGCAGGCGAAGTTGGTCCAGAACTCCTTCGGGTCCTTGCGGTTGTCGTGTCCGTGGACCATGGAGGCGATGTACGTGCCGAGCGAGATGAGTGCCGTGCACTCGCCGAGCGAACCGGTGCCAAGGGCTTCCACCGCCTTGTCGTTCGCGGTGGTGACGACCGGCAGGCCCTCCGGGATGCCGGTCGCCGCCGCGCACGCCGGCGTGACGTACCCCGCCACGTCGCCCGGCATCTGGAGCTCGACGAGCAGCTCCGGGCGCATGTTGAACGCGTCGTACAGCGAGGGGTCCCACTGCCACGTGTCGGTGTCGATCGGCCACTGCAGGATGATGTTGTTGGCGGCGCTGTCGCGGAACTCGCCGGTGAACCGGTGGGTCATGTAACCGGACGACGTGGTCGCCCAGGCCAGCTCCGGGCTGTCGGGCAGCCACGGCTGGTACGCGCGCGCGTCCATCCAGCTCATCACCGGCTGGAGCAGGGAGCCGTCCGCCTTCATGAACGCCTTGCAGCAGCGGATCGTGCAAAGCCCCACGCCGAGAATCTCCACCGGGTCCCCGGGGAACGCCGCCATGGCCTCGCGGCTGGCGGCGGCGAGGGCGTCCCAGAGGTCGTCGTCGGGATGCTCCACGATCCCCGGCTCCGGTCTGCTGAACGGCCTGAGGACATGCCGCCCCTGGCAGACGATGGTGCCGTCGAGATCGTAGACGACGACCTTGGCGCTCTGCGTGCCCTCGTCGATCCCGATCAGGTACTTGCCCGGCTTGGTCGTGTCGCGGTGTGTCATGTCGCGAGCCTTCCCTAGCGGACGAGGTAGCCGCCGTCGACCACGAGGATGTGGCCGTTGACGTAATCGGATGCCGCGCTCGCGAGGAAGACGGTTGCGCCCATGAGGTCGGCAGGGTCGCCCCAGCGCGCTGCCGGGATGTGGTCCAGTACGCGCTGGTTGGTCACGGGGTCGCTGCGCGTGGCGGTGGTGATGTCGGTGGCGTAGTAGCCGGGCGCGATGCCGTTGACTTGGATGCCGGACTCGGCCAGCTCGTCGGCGTAGGCCTTGGTGAAGCCGGCGAGCCCGTGCTTGGTGGCCGCGTAGGCGGACGACCAGCGCCCTCCGAGGAACGAGAACAGCGAGCAGATGTTGATGATCTTGCCGGAACCCTGCGGGACCATCGTCTTGGCCGCCTCGTACGCCATCTCAAAGGCGGCCGTGAGGTTGACCGCCACGGTCGCGTCCCACTGCTCGCGGCCGAACTCCAGCACGCTCGCCAGCGGGCAGACGCCGGCGCTGTTGACGAGGATGTCGAGCGAGCCGAGCCGGTCGACGCATGCGGCGACGATCTCGGCGGGCGCGCCGGGCCGCGTGACGTCAGCCTTTATGAACTCGTACCGACCCCCGCGCGCCTCGACCAGAGGCCCGGTGGTGCCGTCGTCGTCCGTGATGCTGGGCACGAAGAGGTCGGCGCCGGCCGTCGCCAGGGCCACCGTGAACGCCCGTCCGAGGCCGGTGTTGCCGCCCGTGACGATGGCCTTCTTCCCCTTGAGGGAGAAGTGGTCCATCGAGAAGTCGCCGATCCCGGAGACCGGCGCCGCATCGGCGCCCCGCTCGGAAGCTTCGTTACGGTGGCTGCTCTTCACGGGTCTCTCCTTCGGCTGCGTGTCCGGGCCCTTCGGGCCCGGAGTATTTGGCGGGATGTTCGTCAAGTCAAGCCGTGCGAAGAACTTCGTGTCGTCGCACGGCTCGATGGCTGCATTTCTGTCTGTCGTGTGACGTCGCAGACTGGGCTAGCGGCAGGATGTCCCGTGAGCACGCGGTGCCGTCGTCACGGCCCCGAGCGCTCCTGCCGACCCGGCGTCTGCATCACTCGGGCTGGAGCTCGTCGGGGAATCCAGGCGCGCGCAGGTCGACGCCGACCGCGTCCTCGAGCAGCTTCACGATCATCGTGGACTGCGCGTCGCCGCCGTACGTCGCACGACCGCGCGCGAAGGTCTGCTCGGTGACGCTCGCAAGGTCCAGCGGCACGCCCCACTCGCGTCCCATCATGTGCGCGAAATGCAGGTCCTTGCGGGCCAGGTCCATGGTGAAGTTGATGTTGTAGCTGCCGTTCAGGATGAGCTGGCCCTCCGTCTCGTGCACGAAGCTGTTGCCCGAGCTGGCCTTGATGATCTCCCAGGCAAGCCCGAGGTCCACGCCTCCCTGCTTGGCGAGCATGAGCGCCTCGCCGTCCGCTACGAGGTGGATGAAGGCGAGCATGTTGGTGATGACCTTGATCACGGACGCCTTGCCGAGCTCGCCGACGTAGAACACCTTGCCGCCCATGGCCTCGAACGCCGGCCTATGCTTCTCGTAGACGTCGCGGGAGCCGCCGACGAGCACGGTGATCATGCCGGCCGCGGCGCGGTGCACGCCGCCCGTGACCGGCGACTCGAGCGTCTCGATGCCCCTCTCCGCCCCCCGCGCCGCGAGCAGCTGGATGTTGTGCGCATCGTTGGTGCTCATCTCGATCCAGGTGCCGCCCGGCGCGAGGCCCTCGAGCACTCCCCGCTCCCCGCCGACGACGGTGTCGACCGCCTCGGGCGAAGGGAGGCAGGTGATGACCGTGTCCGAGCTGCGCGCCGTCTCGAGAACGGACCCTCCCCAGGTGGCACCGGCTTTCTCGAGCTCGGCGGCGCAGGAGCGGTCGATGTCGTAGACGGTGAGCGGGAAGCCGGCTTTGAGCAGGCTGCCGGCGAGGTGCCTGCCGAGGGCGCCGAGCCCGATGTAGCCGATCCTGAGCGTCATGGGTCCTCCGTTCGTGCCGGGTCGTGGGGCGCCGCGTGGGTCAGTCCCGCAGGGCGCGGCGCCGCAGCTCTTCGTCCACGCCGCACACGGCGGCGAGCTCATCGATGATGTCCGCAGCGAGACACGGCCGTTCGAGGTGGCGCGCAAGAAGTCGCTCCACGACTGCTGCGGCGGCGTCGTTCTCGGTCGTCCCCGCCTCGACCCACTTCTCGTAGGACAGGCGGTCCGACACCGTCGGCCTGTAGTGCTCGCCGGCGCGGATGCGCTTGGCCGTCTCGCGTTCGCCGAGGAAGCCGCCGCCCGGACCGACTCTCGAGATGCTCTCGCCCGCGATGGTGGCGTCGGACACCTCCACGGTCCCGTACAGCCGACGCATCATGCCGGCCATCTCGTTGTCGACGACGGATTGCGGCAGGTACATGGTGTTGTGCGAGTCGATGAGGCCCCAGCCCGTGACCAGATCGGGTGTGGCGCTGCACACGGCGGCGAGCTTGAGGGCCTTCTCGTACCCGGTCTGCAAGCCGGGATGCTTGGCGTCCGTGGACATGCCGGGGTGCAGGGTCGGCACGCCCATGAAGTGCCCGACCTCGGCGGCCATGGCCGCCATCTGGGCGCTCTCGAGGCTGCCGATCGAGAAGGTGGTCTGCAGCATGTCGAGGACGCCCGTGCCGAAGCAGAACACGAGGCGTGAGCCGGCAGCCGCCACCTGCAGCGCCGTGGCGGCGCCGAGGAACTCCGCGACGCCCTGGGTGACCGAGCCGGCGAGCGTCACCGGCGAGGTCGCTCCGGCGATGGCCATGGTGTAGACGTTCACCGGCACGCCCTGACGCGCGAGGGCGATGTGGCGGTCGAGCGCCGCTCCGTCGACCTGCAGCGGTGAAGCTGCAGTGAGCACCGTCGAGATCCGCGGTCTCTCGCGGAACGCCTGCATGTCGCCGGCCGCCACTTCGCAGATGCGACCGACGGCCGCCGGGTCGCTCGGCGGATCGACGAACGTGACGTGCTTGCGCGTCTCGGTGAGCAGCGTGAAGTACTCCACGAGTTCACGCTGCTCCAGCGGCACGTCCGTCGCCGCCACCTGCAGCCACATCACGTCGAGGTTCGGCAGCTCGTCGTTGAGCCCGGTGGTCTCGCGCAGGTCCTGCAGCGTGCTCGGTCGGCGCTCGCCGGTGCGGTGGTCGAGGGTCTTGGCCGCGCACCCGCTCGGCGCGAAATGGAACGGCTCGCCCTCGTCGAGCACGACGTCGTTCTCGGGCGCCGCACCGGCGAAGACGACGCGCCTCGGGCACTGCGCGAGCGCCCACTCGACCAGCTCGCGCGGCAGGAGCGCGAGACCGCTCTGCTCGTCGACCCGCGCGCCGCGCGCCGCCAGCTCGGGCAGCACCGCCGATCCGGCGAAGCACATGCCCGTCCTCTCGAGAAGCTCCATCGCCTGGTCGACGATCCGGCTCTTCTCCTCCTCAACCAGCCACGTCGTGCGCGCTCTCATCACTGACTCCCGCCGTCCGGTCGTTGACTCCGGTATCGCGGCCGGCCCCCTCCCGGACCCGGCCGCCGACGGCACTGTACTCCCCGAGGCTTGTGTTCGCAAGGCGATTGGCCGGTTTCACTGTTGCTTCTCAAGGCAAATCTGCGATACTGCGTTGTGAACCGCAGTCATCGGGGGACGCCGACGCACCGCATGCCGGCACGATCAACACGCCACGACACAGTGAGGAGGAGACGCATGATCAGATGGGGTCAGGCTCCCTTCGGCACCGTCGAGATGGACGACCTGGACCGGCGCATCCTTAAACTCCTGCGCCCCAACGCCCGCCGCTCCTTCGCGAGCATCGCACGCGTGGTGGGCGTGTCGGAGCCCACCGTCCGCAACCGCGTCGACCGTCTGGTCAGGCACGGCGCGATCCTGCCGTGGACCGGCGTCAATCCGGCGGCCATCGGCCTCCCGGTGGACGTGATGGTCGGCATCCGGGTGAACCGCGGGTACGGCACAGGCGTCGGTGCGCGCCTGGCTGCCATGGAGAGCGTGGCCTATGTGGGGTACACGACGGGCTCGTTCGACATCCTCATCGAGGTGCACCTCCCCGACAACGAGGCGCTCTACCGGTTCCTCAACGAGGACCTGAACGAGATCGAGGGGATCGCCCACACGGAGACGTGGCACATCCTGCGGACCGACACGACCAACTTCGAGTGGGAGGGTGAGGACGTCGGGCGCGGACCGTTGGACGTACCGGACGACGTCCTCGCCGACGAGGGCTGACCGGTCTGCTTGACACAGCTCCCGGCCTCGGTGTGTAGTGACAGCTAATTGACCGGTTGATTAGTGCCGGCGCGCGGGGCGCGCCGGCACTCGCCGCTGGGAGGAGCGTATGACGACGGAGCCACGGGTGCCGACGCGCATGGGCGACGGCACCTTCACCGAGATGACGCGCAGCGAGATCCGCGCGGATCTCATCGCCGGATCCGAGGCGGCGGCCAAGCGGGCCAAGGTGCCGCCGCTGACCGACGGCGAGATCGACCATCTCCTCGAGATCTACGCCTCACCGGCGCGCTTCATCGGCGTCGACGTCGGCGAAGAGATCGTGCTGTCCTGCGACGGCACGGGCATGAAGACCCACGCCACGCGCATCCAGGACCTGCAGAGTTACGAGCAGTGGATGGGCGCCGACCTGCTGGAGCTCTGCGTCGGCGACTACTCGCTCAAGGTGGTCCGCACGATCCTCGCCTACGAGGCCCAGTACATGCACGACGCGCAGCTCTGCACGATCGCCCCGCTGCAGTACGGCGTCATGCCGAACCTGGGCCTCTACTCCAAGCCCGACGGCCCCTGCGAGAACTGGAACGAGCTGCTTCCCCTCGGGAGGATCGAGGAGGCTCGCGCCGCCGAGGAGGAGGCCGTCGAGATGGCGGTCTCGGACATGGTCAAGCTGGCCGATTCGCAGTGGGAGGCCGGCGCCGACGCGATCGACTGGGACACCACCGGTGCCTCCGGCGACCCCGAGTTCCTGGCGGCGCTCAAGGCGACCAGGATCATCCGCGACAAGTACCCGGACATGGGCGTGCAGCTCGGCATGGCGGGCGAGTTCGTGCTCGGCATGCACGGCGAGCTGGAATGGGGCGGCAAGCGGCTCGCCGGCCTGTGGCCCAAAGACCAGTTGCTGCTGGCCCAGGAGGCCGGCGCCACGATGTTCGGGCCGGTGGTCAACGTCAACACCGGCAAGAGCCTGGCGTGGAACATCGCCCGCGCCATCGCTCTGATCAAGCCGTGCATGGAAGTCGCGGAGATCCCGGTGCACCCGAACGCGGGCATGGGCGTCGGGGCGGTGCCGATGTTCGTGCATCCTCCGGCCGACGCCGTGTGCCGTTCGGCCAAGGCGTTCACCGAGCTGCTCCACGTCGACGGGTTGTAGGTGGGGTCGGGCGATCCGCATGGCATGCACAACGCCCACGCGCAGGCGGCGAGCATCGGCGGTATCCGGGCAGGCGGAGATCTGGTTGCCCGTATGCAGATGACTCGGGGCATGCGCCTCAAGGAAGCCAAGCAGTACGTCGCCGACAAGCTCGGCGTCACGCCGTTCGACCTCTCGGACCCGGTCGTCATGACGGACGTCCGCAACGAGTTCGGGTTCGGCCGCATCCACAGCTACGCGATCAGCCAGCCGTGGCAGGCCAACCAGATCGAGGCCAAGTTCAACATCGCCAAGGCGCTCGACGTGCCGATCAACTGCGTCGAGCGTTTCAAGGAGCGCACCGGCGCCGGCGTCACGGCGTGATGCGGGCGTTCGCATCTGGCCGGGTCGCGCGAGGCGCGACCCGGCCGCTGCCCACACGGGGAGGTGGACGATGATCAGGAACCCGCGCGCTGGTGCGCGCACAAGCGGAGGCTTCCGTCTCGAGGTGTTCACCGAGGACGAGCTGCGCGAGATCCATCTTGCGACGCTCGAGGTCCTGTCACGCACGGGGGTCTTCGTCGAGGACGAGGAAGCCCGGGAGACCTTCGCGGTCGCCGGCGCCGAGGTCGACGGCGGGACGAACGTGGTGCGCCTGCCGGCGCACCTCGTCGAGGACGCCGTCCGCTCGGCGCCCAGCACGCTCGTGCTCTGCGGCCGCGACCCGGCGAGGGACGTCGTGCTCGAGGACGGCCGGGTCGGGTTCACGAACTTCGGTGAGGGCATCCAGGTCGTGGATCCCTACACCGGCGAGCTGCACGAGAGCCGCAAGCAGGACGTCGCCGACTGCACGAGGATCATCGACGCGCTGCCGGAGATCGACGTGGTGGAACGGCCGCTCGGCGCCCACGACGTGCCGCCGGACACGGCGTCGCTGCACAACGCCGAGGCGATCTTCAGCAACACGACCAAGCACGCGACGATCGGGCCGCTCAGCGGGTTCTGCGCCCGCAAGATGATCCAGATGGCGCAGGCCATCGCCGGCGGGGCGGAGGCGCTGCGCCGCCGCCCCATCCTCAGCTTCCTCACCTGCCCGGTGAGCCCGCTCAAGCTCGTCAAGGACGCCTGCGAGATCATCATCGAGGGTGCGCGGGCCGGTGTCCCCGTCAACGTGCTCAGCATGGCGATGGCCGGCGGCTCCTCGCCGGTCAACCTCGCCGGCACGCTCGTCACGCACAATGCCGAGGTGTTGGCGGGCATCACCCTGGCGCAGCTCACGCAGCGCGGTGCGCCGGTCATCTACGGGTCCTCGACCACGGCCATGGACCTGCGCTTCGCGAGCGCCTCGGTCGGCAGTCCCGAGTGCGGCATGATCGGCGCGGGGGTCGCCTGCCTCGCCCGCTTCTACCTGTTGCCCAGCTGGGTCGCCGGTGCGTAGGGCGACTCCAAGCTGGCTGACGCCCAATCCGGCCACGAGAAGACCATCACCAGCCTGCTGCCGGCGTTGGCAGGGGCCAACCTGATCTACGGGCTGGGGATGCTGGAGTCGGGCGTCACGATCGACTACGCGCAGCTCGTCATGGACGCCGAGTTCGCGCGCATGGTCAAGTTCTGCGTGCCGGGCATCCCGGTGACGGACCGGACTCTCGCCGTGGACGTGATCCACGAGATCGGCCCCTTCAACGACTTCCTCAGTCACGAGGACACCTACGCGGGCATGCGCGGCCAGTCTTCCACGAAGCTCATCGACCGGCGGGTCCGCGAGGAGTGGACCGCCGCGGGCGCGACGAGCCTTTACGACCGGTCGGTCCTCGAGGCGCGGCGCATCCTCGAGACCCATGAGCCCACGCCGCTACCGGAGACGGTCGCAGCAGAACTTCGTTCGATTATCGTGGGTGCCGAGAGCGAACTCGGCGTGAAATGAATCTGATGACAGTGTAGTGTTCGGCGAGGCGGCCAGGGCGCAGCAGCCGGGCCGCCTCGCCTGCAACGTCGTTCCGGGAGTCACCATGGCAGACAGCAGCAAGGAGATCGGCGCCGGCCGCGTCAGCTTCCTCACCGAAGAGCAGAAGCGTCGCATCTACGACACGGCGCTCGTCATCCTGGACGAGATCGGCATGGAAGTGCTCCACGAGGAAGGCGAGCAGGTCATGCTCGACGGCGGCTGCGCCAGGGACGCGGACGGCAAGGTGCACGTCCCTGCTGCCCTCGTCGAGCAGGCGCGCGAGTCCGCGCCGGCGAGCTTCGTAGTCTACGACCGCGCCGGCGAGCCCGCCATGGACCTGGGCGGCTACCGTGCGTACTTCGGCAACGGGTCGGACGTCATGCACCTCCACGACCTGGAGACCGGGGAGCGCCGCCTCGGAAGGATGGAAGACGTGGCCGAGGCGGCCCGCCTGTGCGACGCGCTGCCGGAGATCGACTTCGTCATGTCGGGCGCGTACCCGGACGGTATGGACGCCCAGGAGGCGTATCCCAAGCAGTTCCGCGCCATGATCCCCGCCACGACCAAGCCGCTGGTGATGACCGCCGGCGGCGTCGAGACCGTTGAGCCCATGTGGAAGATGGCCTGCGCGGTCCGCGGCGGTGCGGAGGCGCTGCGCCAGAAGCCCTACTTCATCATGTACAACCAGCCGGTGAGTCCGCTCCGGCACCCGTTCGAGACGGTCGACAAGCTGCTCTTCTGTGCCGACCACGGCATCCCGTCCACGTATTGCCCGTCGCCGGTCGCCGGCGGCACGGCTCCCATCACGACGCCGGGGCAGATCACGCTCGGCCTCGCCGAGGCGCTCTTCGGCCTCGTGATGCATCAGCTCCGGGCGCCCGGCGCGCCGTTCATCATCGGTCAGGGTCCCAACACGCTCGACATGGCCACGTCGCAGTCGTCGTACAACTCGCCCGAGTTCATCCGCGCCTACGCTCTCGAGGTGGAGATGGCCAAGTGGCTGGACATCCCCAACTGGGGGTTCAGCGGTCACACGGACGCGCAGGTGCTCGATGCCCAGGCCGGCATGGAGGCGGACGAGATCACCAAGCTCTCGATGCAGCTCGGCGCGAACCTCAACCACGACGTCGGCTACATGGACTTCGGTCTCTCGGGTTCGCTCGCCGAGGTCGTCCTGGTGGCCGAGTTCATCAGCCGCAACCGCCAGCTGCTCCGCGCCGTCGAGGTGGACGACGAGACGCTGGCCGTGGAGGTGCTCAAGGCTGTCGGTCCGGGCGGGGACTTCCTCGGCCAGCGCCACACCCGCAAGCACCTGCGCGCCGAGCAGTGGCGCGGCAAGATCCTGAACCGCGCGAGCTACGACCGCTGGGCCGAGGACGGCGCGCTGGATGCGACCGAGAAGGCGCGCTGGCGGGCTCTCGACCTGCTGGAGACCCACGAGGTCGATCCGCTGCCGACGGGCCTGGCGGAGCGCCTCGACGCGGTGGTACCGGCCCCCTGAGGCGGGCGGCGGTCCCGGCGATCGCCAGGCCGGCCGCCGCAGGCCGGCATCGGGTCTCGTCCGAGGATCAGGCCTTCTTCAAGGGACGCATGGCTATGGCGTCGGCGCTGCATCCGGTCGCGCACAGGCCGCAGCCGGGGCAGCGAGCGGGATCCAGCGTCGGCCGCCCGCTCGAGCTGCAGACGATGGCCTCGAAGGGACAGCGCAGGCCGCACCGTCCACAGCTCGTGCACAGGTCCATGTCGAGGTGCGCGAGGTGCCTGCGCACGGGCCAGGCATCCTCCGTCCCGAGGCGTTCGGCGGCCAGGTGGGGATAGCAGCAGTTGGTGCAGCAGTTGCAGATGGCGCTGCTCCCGGCGGGATCGTCGCGGAGGTCCGCGGTGTGCATCAGTCCGGCCTTGTCGGACGACAGCAGGATGTCGAGCGCGCGCTCCCGTGAGATCTCCCAGCCGAGCCCTCTGTCGTTCTCGAAACGGAGGCACACGTGCGTCAGCTTGCGGCACGCACCGACGATCGAGCGGCAGTCGCAGGGCCAGAGGTAGATGCGGTCCTGGGCGGAGACGATCGTCCTGGCCTCGTCGAGGAGGACGTAGGTGTACCGCGCCTCGTACGAATCGCGGGACCGGCCGTCACGGACCGCCTCGACATCGGCACGGATCCTCTCCGCGTAGGCGTCGACGTCCCAGTCGGCGAGCTGCCGGTGGACGGCGAGCGGCACGTCCTTCCAGCCCTCGAACATCGCCCAGATCTCGAGGCGGGCGTGGAAGTCGGCGGGCGAGTACGCGCCGTCCGCTCCGCGGTCCAGCACGGCGCGCCGCACCCCCCGCTCGAGCTCCGCCTCGGCGACGCCATCGAGGGAGTCGTCGGCCGCAGCCAGCAGGAGGTCCACGTCACCGGCGTCGTAGAAGCGGTCGAGCCACGGCGCGACGAACGCGGGCGCGCCGACCACATCGGCCGCGGCGCGCAGCTCCGGCGTCAGCTCGTGCGCCCTGTCTGCTCCGTCGTACGGTCTGCTCACGCGAATCCCTGTTCCTCTCTCTGCCTCACGAGGTGTGGTGGGATAGTACGTCATGCCCGACCTGCGCGCGCGTGCCGCTGGCCCGGACGTCCTCATCGCGCCCGACGCGTGGGGAGGCGGAGGATGTAGACGCTGACGGCCGCCGCCACGACCAGCATGGCGACGTCGGCCGCGAGCAGCGGGACGAAGGCGACGACGCTCAGCAGCACGCTCGTCCACAGGGCGAGGAGAGCGACCGCCTTGGCGCGCGGACGCAAGCCGCGACCGGCGAGGTAGTCGGCGATGGGCGGACCGAACACCGGATGGGAGACGAGCCAGCGGTGCCGGCGCTCCGAGCCGCGCAGGAAGCAAGCTGCGGCCAGCAGCACGAACGGCACCGTGGGCAGGACGGGGAGCGCGAGCCCGGCGACGCCCAGTCCGAGGGACGTCCAGCCGCAGGCGACGAACAGGGTGGGTCTGAGACGCTTCACGTCCTTGAAGGTACGCGTCCGGGAACGGTCCTCCATTGACGGTGGTCAATGCCTCCGTTCGCGAGCGCGGCCGGCCGCCGCGGCAGTCGGGAGCGGCGGCCGGCCGTCCATGGCGCGGTGCCCGGCCGCGCCGAGCAGCGCGAGAGGGCCGTCAGGCCGCGCGGCGCGAACTGACATCCTCCTCACCCGGACCCTCCTTATGCTCGTCCAGCTTCTCGTCCAGCTTCTCCTTGCCGCGCTGCACCTCGCTCTCGGTCCGGTCACGCACGAGCTGCGCCTCCTCCCGCATCTGCGGCATGCCCTCCTCGGTCTTGTCGTAGGCGCGCCGCAGGAGGTCGGCGGCGACGGCGCGGCCGCCCAGCCCGAAGGCCAGGGCCAGCCCGAGGCCGACGGCGCCGAGGATCACCGCGTAGGTGATGATCACGATGGGCGGGGAGATCTGCAGCTGCACCAGCGCCATGGCGATGGAGATGGCGACGATGACTACCGGGACGGCGGTGCCGACGGCCTTGCCGAGCATCGTGTCGCCGGCGAGCCGGGACGCGAAGGCTCCGACCGCTCCGGCGATCGCGACGCCGACGGCGAGGATGAGGACCGCGGCGAGCACGTTGGGGAGGTAGCCGACGACGGTGCCGATCGCGCTGTCGAGGAGCGGGATCTGCAGCGTCGCGACAGCCAGGAGGATGCCGGTGCCCATGACGAACCAGAACACCACTCCGGCGATCAGGTTGGAGACGCTGAGCCGCGGTGCCACACTGCGCTTGTAGTCGCCGACCACGCTGGTGTCCACGTGGTGGTCGACCCGCGTCCTGGCGGCGATGCGCCGGACGATGCCTGCTACGATGCGCGCGACGATGTACGCCACGATGAGGATCACGACGGCGCCGATGAGGTTCGGCAGCCATGCGAAGAAGCTGTCGAAGAAGGCTTGTAGCCTGTCCATGAGAGACGCTCCAGAGACCGAGATTGGATGTGCTGACTCTTCAGCCGTTCCCTGTTGGGCGTTCGGATAACGACGGTCCGTAGCCCCCCGGAGCGGGTGCGGAGGCCGGTCTCACGTGGGCAGTACCCGGGACGAGCGTCGCTGCCGATGTCGGCCTGATGCAAAAGACCCCGAGGCCGGCGCGGCCCCCTCGGCCGCGCCGGCCTCCTGGCTTGACAGCTTGCCTGCCGGCGGCTTCGGAGCCTGCTGGCAGGGCGTCTTGTGCCGGAGCAGCCGGAGGCGTCCGGCTCAGAACTCCGGCGGAAGCTGCTTCATCTGGGCGGCGGTGAACACGGGCCCGTCCTTGCAGACGTACACGGGCCCGATGTTGCAGCGGCCGCACTTGCCGAGCCCGCACTTCATGCGGTTCTCGAGCGTGGTGAAGATGCTCTCTTCCGAGAAGCCCAGCTGTTCGAGCACGGGCAGCGTGAGCTTGACGACGATCGGCGGACCGCAGAGGACGGCGACGGCGTTGTCGGCCTTGGGCGCCGTCTTCTCGACGACCGGCGTGACGTAACCGACCTCGCCGGTCCAGTCCTTGGTCTCGCCGCCGGGGTCGACCGTGGTGACCGTCTTGACGTCCGACCGTGCGGCCCACTCCTCGAGTTCGCGCTTGTACACGAGATCGTCCACCGAGCGGGCACCGTAGATGATGGTCACGTCGCCGAACTCGTCACGCCGGTCGAGGACGTTCCAGATGACGCAGCGGACCGGTGCCAGGCCGATGCCCCCGGCGACGAACACGACGTCTTTGCCCTTCCAGTCGTCGACCGGGAACCAGTTGCCGTACGGGCCGCGGAAACCCACCGTGTCGCCGACGTTGACCTCGCGCAGCGCCGTCGTGACCTTGCCGATGGCCTTGAAGCTGCACTCGATGTGTCCCTCGCGCGTCGGTGAGCTGGCGATGCAGAAGGTGCTTTCGCCGGCGCCGAACACGCTGTACTCGCCGAACTGTCCCGCCTTGAAGGTGAAGTTCTCGCGCACGGCGTCGTCCTGGAACTCCAGGCGGAGCGTGCGCGTGTCGGGCGTCTCGTCGGTCACGTCGGTGACCGTGGTGAGGAAAGGCTGGTAGATGTTCACGAGGCGGCCTCCGCGGGCTCGGCGTCACGTGGGCGGCGTGCCGCGATGTCGATGGCCTGCAGGATCTCGACGAGGTCCTGCCCCGCGTGGCAGACGCGCGTGCAGCGGCCGCAGCCGGTGCACAGCACTTCTCCGAACTTGAGCGGGTAGATGGCGAACTTGTGGTTGATGCGCTGCCGATAGCGGACGTGCTGGTTGTCGCGCGGGTTGTGGCCGCTGGCGTGCAGGGTGAACGTCGGGGCCTGGCAGGTGTCCCAGCAGCGGCGCCGGGTGCCGTGGCCCACACCCTCCTGCTCGTCGACGATGTCGAAGCAGTGGCAGGTGGGGCAGACGCTGGAACAGGCGCCGCAGCCGTTACAGCGGATCGCCAGCTGGGCGAGGAGCGGATCCTCGAAGTGCGTGTCGATCCAGTCGCGCACGGAGGCCGCGTCGATCTCGAGGTTGCCGGCGACGCGCTCGCGGGCAGCCGCGCGCTCGTCGTCCATCTGGCGTCCGAGCGTGTCGGCGGGGACGTCCGCGTTGAAGCGCGCCTTGTGGCTCTCGGTGAGGGCGCGCCCCTTGTCGGTGGACGGCTCGTACACGTACCCGCCGTCCACGGGCGTGAGCAGGCCGTCGGCGCCCTTGACGTCGTCGGGCGCGCTGCCGACGGCGGTGCAGAAGCAGTTGTCGTCGATGACCGGGCAGGCGAGATTGACGATCGTGGTCGCCTGACGGCGGCCGTTCCAGAGCTCGTCCTCGTAGTCCCAGTTCATGACCTTGTCGACGACCTCGAGCGCGGCCGCGTCGCACGGCTTGGCGCTCAGGACGACGCGCGGCGCGAACTCGGTGGGGACCTCGACGACCTCCACCGTGGTGCCCTTCTGCCGCCAACGGCACACGGCCTCGTGCTCGGGAAGGAAGTAGCCCTTGAGCGAGAGCTGCGGAAGGCCGCGGCTCAGGTCCATGTCGTCGGCGGAGGCGAGGGGCGTGTAGTCGATGTCGGTCTTCGATCCGTCGAGCGTGCACGCGGTGGCGGCGATCGCCGAGGGCGACTGGCAGATGTCGGTGGCGACGGGCGCGATCACTTCGGTGCCCGCGCCGATGAGGTCCGCGGCCAGCCCGCGCAGATCCTCGTCTGAGATGAAGAAGCGATCGCTCACTTGATGAACTCCTGCTGGTCGTCGAGCCGGTAGTCGCCGATCGGCGCCGCGTTCTCGGGATCGTCGCTGACTACGTAGTCGTACCGGTCGCGCACGATGTGCTGCAGCTTGCGGTTGAGCAGGCTGAGCGGGATGCCGACCGGACAGAACCGCTCGCACTCGCCGCAGTCCACACAGCGGCCGGCGAGGTGGATGGCGCGGGTGATGTTCCAGCTGAAGTTGCCGCGCGGGTGTGCCGCCGACTCGATCCACTGGGGCTGCGTCTTCTCGACGATGCAGCGCTCGCAGATGCAGAGCGGGCAGACCTGGCGACAGGCGTAGCAGCGTACGCACTTGCTGAACTGCTCCGTCCAGAACGCCCAGCGCTCCTCGAGGGATTGGTCGTCGAGGGCCGCGACCCGCTCGTCGATGGTCATGACGGGTCGCGGCGGCTCCGGCTGGGGCTCACCCACGAGATGGTCGGTGAGCGCCGGCTCACGGTTGTCGCACGCGAAGCAGCGTGGCGCCACGTTCTCCGGCGTGAGGGCGAGAGCCTCGGGCAGCTCGTTCTCCTCGAGGACGCCGCCGCAGCGCACGCCGATGAGCACCACGTCGTCGCGGCCGAGCTGTGCCTCGCGCAGCAGTCCCGCGACCGCCTTGACGTCGCAGCCCTTGACGACGAGCCCGATCTTGCCGAGCTCGGCGACGTGGTCGCGCCGGGGATTGAGGTACGTGACGAGGTTGTGCACGCAGCGCGTGTCGAAGATGAGCTTGTCGGTGTCGGCCGGGTCGGTGACGAACACCGGCCGGGCGCCGCGACGGGCGTCCTCCCAGCCGATGACGACGCGCACGTCGCCTGCCTCGAGGAGTCCGCGGGCGACGCGGCGCAGGTCCTCGACGCCGGTGTACACGGGGGCGGTGGCCGGCTCGGTCACGAGGCCACCTCCTCAGCGGACGGGGTTGAGGCGCCGGCCGGGGCGAGGCCGTCCGCCGCCTCCGGCCACGGGACGACGTCGTCCGGGGCGAGTGCCCGGTACGCCTCGTACGGTCCCAGCTCGCGCACGTTCGCCACCGTCTCGTTCACGACGTCCCTCCATTTGGCTCCCTCACTGGCGGAGACCCAGCTGAACGTCATGCGCCGCGGGTCGACGCCGACGAACGCCATGATGTCGTGGAACACGGTGAACCGCCGCCGGGCGTGGTAGTTGCCCGACGTGTAGTGGCAGTCGGCCGGGTGGCAGCCGCTGACGATGACACCGTCGGCGCCGCGCTCGAAGGCCTTGACGATGAACAGCGGGTCGATGCGCCCGGTGCACGGGAGCCGGATGATGCGCACGTTGCTCGCCATGTGCAGTCGACTCGTGCCCGCCAGGTCGGCACCGGTGTAGGTGCACCAGTTGCAGACGAAGGCGGTGATGCGGGGTTCGAAGTCGGCGTCGGAGAGCGGTGCACCTCCGGCGCCCCGCTCGATAGTGTCGCTTCGCGGACTAGTCATGGTCTTCTCACTCCCACGCGCACAGCGCGTTGATCTCGCTGAAGATCTGCTCGTCGGTGAAGGTCTGGAGCTCCACGCTCTTGCTCAGACACACCGCCTGGCACGTGCCGCAGCCCTGGCACACGCCAGGGTTGACGTAGGCGGTGTGGCCGCAGACCTGACCGTCGACCGTGCAGATCTCCCGCTGTTCGATGGCGCCGTAGGGGCAGACCAGCTCGCAGCGCATGCAGCCGATGCAGGTCTGCTCGTTGACCACGGCCACGGCGGGCTCGCGTTCCAGTTCGTCCGAGCTGAAGAGGCTGAGCACCTTGGCGCCGGTGGCGCTCGCCATGGCGACGGCGTCGGGGATGTCGCGCGGCGCCTGGCAGGCGCCGGCGACGAAGACGCCGGCGGTGTTGGTCTCCACGGGGCGCAGCTTCGGGTGCGCCTCGTTGACGAAGCCGTCGGTGTCGACGCTGACGCTGAGCTTCTGGGCCAGTTCCTTGACGCCGTCGTTGGGCCGGATGGCCGTGGCCAGCACCACCATGTCGGCGTCGATCACGACCTGCTCGCCGCTCAGCGTGTCGAAGCCCCACACCTTGAGCTGGTCGCCGTCCCGGAAGATCCGGCTGACGCGCCCTCGGATGTACTCCGCGTGGTCCTCCTCGATCGCGCGGCGGCTGAACTCGTCGTAGCCCTTGCCGTTGGCGCGGATGTCCATGTAGAAGGCCACCGCGCGCCCGTCGTGCACCTTGTGCTTGTAGAGCATCGTGTGCTTGGCGTTGTACATGCAGCAGATCTTGCTGCAGTAGGCCATGCCCTTGTCCGGGTCGCGGGAGCCCACGCAGTGGACGAAGACCACCGTCTTGGGCTCCTTGCCGTCCGACGGCCGGCGGATCTCGCCGGCCGTGGGGCCGCTCGCGGAGGCGAGGCGCTCGAACTGCAGGCCGTCGATGAT